>NZ_JBHXRX010000012.1:0-160642 GCF_042714995.1 Streptomyces sp. NPDC058665 | reverse complement strand
CCTGCGGGGGGGGGGGGGGGGGCGGGTGTGTGACGGGGGGGCGGCCCCCCCCCGGGCGCGTCACCGCGCGACGAGTCAGAAGACCGGGGTGCCGTCGCGCGTGAGCTTCCAGTCCACCGAGGCGAACGAGGCCGGGTCGACGGTCTTCTCCGTCTGCACCCAGGTGATGATCGTGTTCCGGATCTCGTCCGGGTTGGCCCACAGCTGCTGGGCGCCCGCGACATGCGGGAAGTTGCCGCCGCCACTCGCCCGGTAGTTGTTCACGGCGAGGACGAACTTCGCCGCAGGGTCGAGCGGCTTCCCCTCAAAGGAGAGATTCACGATCCGCGAACCGGCCGGCTTGGCGATGTCGATGTCGTACGTCAGCCCCGACACCACGTCGTAGTTGTAGTCCGGGATGCTGTCCGCGTTCGTCAGCTTCGAGGTGTCGACCGGCGCACCGGCGGCCGTCCGCACGTAGTACTTCGCCGAGAACTCCAGATAGTCCTTGATCTGAGCACCCGTCAGCAGCCGTGCCTCCAGGGTGTTCTCGAACGGGTAGAGCCCCGCCGCGTCCTTGATGGTCACCTCGCCCGCCGGGATCCCCGCCGTACGCGAGAAGCACGACGCCTGCGACAGCAGCGGCAGCGCCGCCCACTCACCGCCCGCGAGACCGGCCTTCACCGTCTCCGTCTGCACATGGTTGATCAGGTCGATCAGCGGCTCGTCCCGCCAGGGCGCGTCGGCCGTCGTCATCGCGGCCGTCGACGTCCCGATGACCTGGTTGACATAGCTCACGACCTTGCGGTGCTCGTCGACGAGCAGCCCCGTGATCTTCGGGTCCTCGTCCACCGTGTTGGAGTTGAGGACCTGCGCGCCGACCTTCTCGACCGACCAGCGGCCCCGCTCCCACACCAGGTCGAAGTCGAACAGCGTCAGCCGCTGCCCCCACTTCAGCGGCTCGGACAGCACCACGTCCTTGCCGGTCTCCTTGTTGGTGACGCGGTACTCCGGAATCTCGCTGTGCGCGTGACCGACCAGGATCGCGTCGATGCCCGGCACCTGCTCGGCCACCAGACCGGCCGCGTTCTCGACGTAGGGAAGCTGGTCTCCGTAGGAGGACGTGCCGTTCGACCCCGAGTGCGCGGAGACGATCACCACGTCGGCGCCCATCGACCGCAGCTTGGGCACCCACTTCGCGGCCTGCTCCTCCAGACCCGGGAAGGTCATCTTCCCCTGGACGTTCACCTTGTCCCAGATCGCGATGCCCGGGTTCGTCAGCCCCAGCACGGCCACCCGCACATCACGCCCGTGGGGCGTCCGCAGCCGCTTGATCACATACGGCGGGAAGGCCGGCCGCAGCGTCTTCGCGTCCAGCGCGTTGGCGCCGAGCAGCGGGAAACGGCACTGCTCCTCGAACTTGCGCAGCACCGGGATGCCGTAGTTGAACTCGTGGTTGCCGAGGGCGGCGGCGTCGTACCCGATCGCGTTCATCGCCTGCGCCATCGGGTGCACCGGGCCGCGCTTCGCCGTGATCGGGTCGATCTTGGCGTAGTAGTACGAGAGCTGGGTGCCCTGGATGGTGTCGCCCGCGTCGATGAGCAGGGTGTTGCCCCGGCCCTTCTCCTTGCGGACGCGGTTCACCAGCGTGGAGATCTTCGCCAGACCGACGTCGTTGCGGTCCTTGTCGTCGAACTCCTTGTCCGTGAAGTAGTCCCAGTTGAAGACGTTGCCGTGCAGGTCGGTGGTGCCCATCACGGTGAACGAGTACCGCTTCGGACGCCCGTGGCCGTGTCCGTGGCCGCCGCCCTGCTCCCGCGCCTCGGCGCCGCCGGAGGTGCCCCCGGCGATCGCCACTCCGGCTCCCGCGGCGGCCGACCGGCCCAGGAACGTCCTTCGGTTCAGCGGCATCGCTACTCCCTCGTACTCGTCAACTCGGCGCACAACGCGCGTAGATAGGGCCGCTAGATTCTGACGCAGGAACGCGGAATCGAACACCCCCAGCGGGTTTCGATCCGATGACCGCCGAATGTCGTGCCCCGGACGGGAGCCGGATGGGAGAGTGACCGGACGGACCGGGGGAGGCCGTACGCCTCCCCGTACCCCCCCCACAACTCGCCGTCGTACGAGGGAGAACCCAACCGTGACCACCGACGCCCCCGCCCCCGTCTCCGCGCCCTACGGCACCCCGGAAATCCCGAGGGTCGCCGTCCGCGGCGAGGCACGCCTGGAGTTCGACCCGGAGATCGCCAGGATCGGCGTCACGGTCAGCGCGCGCGGCACCGACCGGCGCACCGCCCTGGAAGACCTCACCCGCCGCAACAACGAGGTCCTGGCCCTGATCAAGTCCTACGGCGACGCCGTCGAGAAACTGGAGACCGGCTCCTTCTCCATCAACCCGGAACTCACCCGGCACGGCCGTGGCGAACGCGTCCGCGCCTACCACGGCCGCGTGCACATCAACGCCGAGCTCGCCGACTTCACCGCACTCGGCGAACTCACCACCCGCATCGCCGACCTCGACCTCACCACCGTCGACGGTCCCTGGTGGGCCCTGCGCCCCGACTCGCCCGCCCATGGCGAGGCCCGCAGGCAGGCGGTCCGCGAGGCGGTCCAGCGGGCCCGTGAGTACGCCGGGGCGCTCGGCGCGAATCTCGCCGCCCTCGTCGAGCTCGCCGACATCGGCGCGGAGAACGCCGTGCCGTTCGCCACGCGTGCCCCGGCGTACGCGATGAGTTACGGCGGGGCCCCCGAGGCCGCCGGCGCGGCCCCCGCGCTGGACCTCGAACCGCAGCGCCAGACCGTCTACGCGCAGGTGAACGCGCGCTTCACGATGACACCGCCCGTTCTCTGACCGGCGCACGCGGGAATTACCGAATACCGCTCATCGGAGCAGCCCCGCGCCCACTTCAACACTTGGCAACAACCCTTCATGTAAAGGTTGTTGAGTAGTCATGTGAGACCGATTACCTACCCGGCGGTAAGGTTTAGTCTCGATTCATGCGCCGAGCAAAAATCGTCTGTACCTTGGGGCCCGCCACCGACTCGTACGACCAGATAAAAGCACTGGTCGAAGCCGGAATGGACGTCGCCCGCTTCAACCTCAGCCACGGCAGTTATGTCGAGCACGAGGAGCGCTACCAGCGCGTACGCAAAGCCGCCGAGGAAACCGGCCGCAGCGTGGGAATCCTCGCCGACCTTCAAGGCCCGAAGATCCGCCTCGGGCGCTTCCGCGAAGGTCCGGTACTCCTTGAACGCGGCGACGAATTCACCATCACCGTCGAACCCTTCGAAGGCGACCGCCACACCTGCGGCACGACCTACGAAGGACTCGCCGGCGACGTGACCACCGGGGAACTCATCCTGGTCGACGACGGCAAGGTCACGCTGGAGGTCACCGCGGTCGACGGGCCCCGCGTCCGTACCACCGTGGTCGAGGGCGGCATGGTCTCCGACAACAAGGGCCTCAACCTGCCCGGCGTCGCGGTGTCCGTCCCCGCGCTCTCCGAGAAGGACATCGAGGACCTCCGCTGGGCCCTGCGCATCGGCGCCGACGTCGTCGCCCTCTCCTTCGTACGGAGCGGACGCGACATCGAGGACGTCCACCGCATCATGGACGAGGAGGACCGGCGGGTCCCGGTCATCGCCAAGGTCGAGAAGCCGCAGGCCGTGGAGAACATAGACGACATCGTCGCCGCGTTCGACGGCATCATGGTCGCCCGCGGCGACCTCGGCGTCGAGATGCCGCTGGAGCAGGTGCCGATCGTGCAGAAGCGCGCGATCAAGCTCGCGAAGCGCAACGCGAAGCCGGTCATCGTCGCCACGCAGATGCTCGACTCGATGATCGACAACTCCCGGCCGACCCGTGCGGAGGCGTCGGACGTCGCCAACGCCGTCATCGACGGCACCGACGCGGTGATGCTGTCCGGCGAGACGAGCGTCGGCAAGTACGCGGTCGAGACGGTCCGGACGATGAGCCGGATCGTGGAGGCGGCGGAGGAGGACGTGCTGGCCAAGGGCCTGCCCCCGCTCACCGAGCGCAACAAGCCCCGCACCCAGGGCGGCGCTGTCGCCCGCGCGGCGGCCGAGATGGGCGACTTCCTGGGCGCGAAGTTCCTGGTGGCCTTCACACAGTCGGGCGACACGGTCAAGCGCCTCTCCCGCTACCGCTCACCGATCCCGCTGCTGGCCTTCACCCCGGACCCGGCGACACAGGCGCAGCTCAACCTCACCTGGGGTGTGGAGGCGTTCCTCGGCCCGCGGGTCGAGTCGACGGACGCGATGGTCGACCAGGTCGACGAGCAGCTGCTGCGGATCGGCCGCTGCGACAAGGGCGACATCGTGGTGATCACGGCGGGCTCCCCGCCGGGAGTGGCGGGCTCGACCAACCTGGTCCGCGTCCACCACATCGGCGAGGACGACAGCCCCAAGTAGTACGCTCCGCGCAAGCACGACGGGCCGGAGCTGAGTGCTCCGGCCCGGTGTGTGTCCGTGCCGCGTGATCGCGGTCGCATGATCCCGCGGGACCTCAGAGGTCTGGTGAGATCATGGAAATGGAGGGAAAGTACCCCGGGTGGGATTCGAACCCACGCTGGATGGTGTTTGAGACCATTGCCTCTACCGCTGGGCTACCGGGGCGCCCTTTGAAACGAAGGAATTGGTGTCCCCTCCGTGACACAACCATACCGTAGCTGGGTAGGCTCTTGACGAGCAGTATCTGCCTGGAACGAGGAGCCTCAGTGACCGCCCCCGAGTCGCCCCAGCCCGTCGCCGACGACGACAAGTCGCATGTGCCGCCCCTGACGACGCGCGTCGTCATCGCCGAGGACGAGGCGCTCATCCGTCTCGACCTCAAGGAGATGCTCGAAGAAGAGGGCTACTCCGTCGTGGGCGAGGCCGGTGACGGTGAGCGTGCCGTCGAGCTCGCGCGGGAGCACCGGCCCGATCTCGTCATTCTCGATGTCAAGATGCCCGTCCTGGACGGCATCTCCGCAGCGGAGAAGATCGCGCGGGAGTCCATCGCGCCCGTCCTGATGCTCACCGCCTTCTCGCAGCGCGATCTCGTGGAGCGCGCCAGGGACGCCGGTGCCATGGCGTATCTCGTGAAGCCCTTCAGCAAGACGGACGTCGTGCCCGCCATCGAGATGGCCGTCTCGCGCTTCAACGAACTCAAGGCGCTGGAGCGGGAGGTCGCCGATCTGACGACCCGCCTGGAGACGCGCAAGCTCGTGGACCGCGCGAAGTCGATCCTCCAGACCCAGTACGGCCTCACGGAGCCCGCCGCCTTCCGGTGGATCCAGAAGACCTCGATGGACCGGCGGCTGTCGATGCAGCAGGTCGCCGAGGCCGTCATCGAGGACGACGAGGAGAAGAAGAGGGCCGCGAAGGGGCAGTAGAGCGGCCGGCACGGCGCGAGAAGGCCCGCACCCCCTTCGGGACGCGGGCCCTCTCGCGTACGTACGCGCGTGCGTGGACTCAGTCCTCGCCCAGATACGCCTTCCGCACCGACTCGTCGACCAGCAGGTCCTGCCCGCTGCCCGAGAGCACGACCTTGCCGACCTCCATCACATGGCCCTGGTCGGCCAGTGACAGCGCCGCCTGGGCGTTCTGCTCGACGAGGAGGATCGTCGTGCCCTGCGACTTGAGTTCGGCGATCGTCGCCATGATCTTCTGCATCATGATCGGCGAGAGTCCCATGGACGGCTCGTCCAGCATGAGCAGCTTGGGCCGTGACATCAGCGCCCGCCCCATGGCGAGCATCTGCTGCTCGCCGCCGGAGAGGGTGCCCGCCGCCTGCTTGCTGCGTTCGCCGAGGATCGGGAACAGCTCGTAGGCGCGCTTGATGTCGCTCTCGATGCCGGCGGCGTCCTTACGGAGGAACGCGCCGAGCTTGAGGTTCTCCGCGATCGTGAGACGCGGGAAGATCCGGCGCCCCTCGGGGGAGTGCGCAAGACCCATCGCGACGATCTTGTGCGCGCCGACGCCGTTCAGCGGCTTGCCGTCGAAGACGATCCGGCCCCCGGACGGCTTGAGCAGCCCGGACAGGGTGCGCAGCGTGGTCGTCTTGCCCGCGCCGTTGGTGCCGATGAGCGTGACGATCTGACCGGCTTCGACGCTGAAGGAGATGCCCTTGACGGCTTCGATCTTGCCGTAGGCGACCTTGAGGTCCTCCACCTCCAGTAGTGCGGTCACTTGCTGTCTCCTTCTTTGCCTGCCGTGCTGTGTGCCTCCGCGGCCTCCACCTCGGAGACTTCCTCGGCGCCGGGGGCACCCTCGTAGGGGGTGCCGAGATAGGCGGCGACGACCCGCTCGTCGGCCTGGACGACGTCGGAGGTGCCCTCGACGAGCTTCTGGCCCTGGACGAGGACGGCGACGCGGTCGCACAGGTTGAAGATGAACCGCATGTCGTGCTCGATGACGAGTACGGCGATGCCCTGGTCACGGATGGCGAAGACCAGGTCCTGGGTGGTGCGGGTCTCCTGCGGGTTCATGCCGGCGGTCGGCTCGTCGAGCAGGAGGAGGCCCGGGTCGCTGGCGAGGGCGCGCGCGATCTCCAGTTTCCGCTGTTCTCCGTAGGGGAGGTTGCGGGCGAGGTGGTCGCGCTTGGCCGAGAGGCCGGTGAACTCAAGGAGTTCCATGGCGCGTTCCTCGGACTCCTTCTCCGCCTTCTTGAAGCCGGGGCCGCGCAGGAGCGCGGACCAGAGGCCTTCCTTGGTCCTGGTGTGGCGTCCGACGAGGACGTTCTCCAGGACGGTCATGTTGGCGAAGAGCCGGATGTTCTGGAACGTACGGGCGATGCCCGCCTTGGTGACCAGATGGGACTGGTGCGGCAGGACGGTGCCCTTGTAGCTGACGGTGCCCTCGGTGGGGACGTACAGACCGGTGAGACAGTTGAAGAAGGTGGTCTTGCCCGCGCCGTTGGGGCCGATGAGGCCGACGATCTCACCGGTGTTGACCTGGAGGTCGACGTTCTGCACGGCGGTGAGGCCGCCGAACTTCTTGGTGACGCCGGTGGCTTGGAGCACGGGGACGGCGGCCTGGGTGGCGGCCTTGGGGGATCCGGCGCCGGTGGGTTCGATGTCGGTGGTCATTCGGGTCACACCCCCGCTTTACTGAGGCCGATATCGCCCTTGGGCGCGTCCAGTTGCCCGGTTTCGTGGAATTCGAGCTGCTTCCTGCGGTCGGCGATGAGGCCCTCGGGGCGGAATCGCATGAGCAGGATCAGCGCGATGCCGAAGAGCAGCAGCTGGTAGTCCGACATGAACTGGAGCTTCGCCGGGATGAGATAGAGCAGCGAGGCGCCGATGAGGGGACCGCTGACCGTGCCCATGCCGCCGAGGATGACGGCGGCGAGCAGGAACGCCGAGTTCGGCGGGACGGCTTCGACGAACTTGTACTGGGCGGGGGTGACGGTGAAGGTCACGTGCGCCTGTACGGTGCCGGCCATGCCCGCGAGGGTGGCGCCGAGCGCGAAGGCGAGCAGCTTGAGCCGGAAGGCGTTGATGCCCATGGCCCTGGCAGCGGTCTCGTCCTCGCGGATGGCGACCCAGGCGCGGCCGATGCGCGACTGGTCGGAGCGGCGGAAGACGGTCACCACGATGATCGTGAACAGCAGCATCAGCAGGTAGTAGTTGGAGAACCTGCCGAGTTCGACGCCCAGAATCGTATGTGGCTCCCCGAGGTTGAACCCGAAGAGGTCCAGGTCGGGGATGTTCGGGATGCCGTTGGAGCCGTTGGTGACATCGGGGCCCGACGATCCGTCGAGGTTCTGCATGGTGATGCGGAAGATCTCACCGAAGCCGAGCGTCACGATGGCCAGATAGTCGCCGTGCAGTCGCAGGGTCGGCGCGCCGATGACGACACCGAAGATCAGCGAGGCGCCGGCGCCGCAGAGGACGGCGGCCCAGAACGGCAGCTGGAGCCCGATCGTGGACGACGGCGATCCGGAGACGAGGGCGGCCGTGTAGGCGCCGACGCCGAGGAAGGCGACGTATCCGAGGTCGAGCAGACCGGCGAGGCCGACGACGACGTTGAGTCCGAGCGCGACGGTGGCGAAGATCAGGATGTTCGTCCCGATGGAGGCGTACGCGTCGTTGCTCTGGGTGAACGGGAAGGCGAACGCGGAGACGAACGCCGCGGTCACGGTCACGTTCTTGTGCTTCGAAGTGAGGCTCGCGAGGCGGCGGTTGAGGCCGGCCCGCGAAATGGCGGTCGCGCCGAAGGCCACGAGGAGGATGTAGCCGATGAAGAGCTCGGCGGCCTCGGTGTCGATGCCGAAGGTGAAGACGAACAGGCCGAGCCCGAAGGCGGCGGCGATGACGAGGATCTCGGCCCAGCCGGGGAGCGGCGCGGCTTCCTCGGGCACTGGCGCCTTGAACGACTGGACGAACCGCTGCCAGGCGTTGGGGCTGGGGTGCTCGTGCGGGACGTCGCAGGGGAGGCCGAGGGCCGCGACGAGCGTGATCAGCGAGGCGACGGCGGCGACGTAGCCGCCCGGTTCGAGGTTGGCGAGTCCGCCGAGTTTCACGGCGATCGCGATGACCGTGTACCAGGTGGTGGCGAACGTGCCGAGGGCGAAGAGAAGGACGGGGCCGTTCTTGCCGCCGGGGGTGAGCCAGCCGAGGCCGCGTACGCCGTAACCGGCGGCGACGAAGAGCAGGGTCAGCAGCGCACCGGTGAGGGTGAGGAGCTGGAGGCCGCCGGGGTAGCCGGTGACCGTGAGGTCGCCGGGGAATTCGGCGGTCCACGTCCAGGCGAGGAAGGTGCTCGCGAACGTCGCGACGGCGCCGATGGCGGCGCCGAGACTGGCCACCGCGGGCGGCAGGCCGATGACGGGGCGCTGTTCCCGGTGGTCGGGGGCCACGGTGGTCGTCTTCGATGTGGTGGTGGTCATCGGTATCACGCCCGATCCGAGACGCGTGCGCCGAGCAGACCTTGTGGCCTCAGCAGCAGTACGAGGATGAGGAGGACGAACGCCCATACGTCCTTCCAGGCGCCGCCGCCGAGCTGCGACATGCCGGGGATGTTCTCGATGTAGGCGGTGGCCATGGCTTCGGCGAGACCGAGTACCAGGCCGCCGATCATGGCTCCGTAGATGTTGCCGATACCGCCGAGGACCGCGGCCGTGAAGGCCTTGAGTCCGGCGATGAAGCCCATCTTGAAGTTGACCTCGCCGTACTTGAGACCGTGGGCGACCGCCGCGATGGCGGCGAAGGCGGCACCGATGGCGAACGCGGTGACGATGATGCGGTCGGTGTTGATGCCCATCAGCTTGGCCGTGTCCGGGTCCTGCGACGTGGCCTGCATGGCGCGCCCGGTGCGGGTCTTGGAGACGAACACGCCGAGCGTGATCATGCACAGGGGCGCGGCGATGAGCAGGAAGAGGTCGCCGCGGCTGATGGCGAACGCGCCGAAGTCGAGCCTGCCGCCCTCGAACTCGGGGAAGGGGCGGGACTTCGTGGCGTCCGGGTAGAAGGCCCAGATGGCCTGCTGGAGTGCGATGGAGAGGCCGATCGCGGTGATCAGTGGCGCGAGCCTGGGCGCGTCACGCAGGGGCCGGTAGGCGAAGCGTTCGGCTCCTACGGCGACGAGCACGGAGCAGGCCATCGCCATGAGGATCATGAGGGGGAGTGCGATGAGCAGACTGGTACCGCTGGGCAACCAGAGAAATGCGGTCAGCGCACCGAAGCCGCCGATCATGAATATCTCGCCATGGGCGAAATTGATGAGCTGGACTATGCCATAGACCATCGTGTAACCGATTGCGATGAGTCCGTACAGCGCGCCGAGTAGCAGGCCGTTGGCAAGTTGCTGCGGCAGATCGTTCACCGCGGGGCCTCCGAATGAGTGGGGTCAGATACGGCCGCGCGGGGGCGCTGTGGCGCCCCCGCGCGGTGGTAGGTCCTACAGGAGGGAGGGCTGGTGAGCCCGGTCAGCCCTCGAACACGCCCGTCTTGACGGGCACGTGCTTGCCGCCCTTCACCTCGTAGAGGGAGAGCTGCTTGTTCACGGTGTCGCCGAACTCGTCGAATCCGACCGTGCCGGTGACGCCGTCGAACTTGACGTCCTGCATGGCCTCGGTGATCTGCTTGCGCGCGTCCTTGACGTCGCCGGGCAGCTTGCCGTCGTTCTTCTCGACGACGGCCTTCACGGCCTGGATGATCGCCCAGGTGGAGTCGTAGGCGTAGCCGCCGTACGCCTCGAACGCGCCGTCGTAGCCGCCGGCCTCGTAGTCCTTGATGAACGTCTTGGCGGTCTCCAGGGTCTCCAGGGGCGCGCCCACGGAGCTGGCGAAGTCGCCTTCGGAGTTCTTCTTGCCCAGCTTGATGTACTCGGCGCTGAAGAGAGCGTCACCACCGACGGTGGGGATCTTGGCGCCGGCGTTCTTGATCTGGCTGGCCAGCGGGGCACCGGCCGGGTACTCGCCGCCGTAGTAGACGAAGTCGGCGTCCTTCTGGGCGACCTTGCTCGCGACGGACGAGAAGTCCTTGTCGTCCGGGTTGATGTGGTCGGTGCCTACGACCTTGCCACCGAGCTTCGTGAACTCGGCGGAGAAGGTCGCGGCGAGACCGGCTCCGTAGGTCTTCTTGTCATCGATGACATAGACCTTCTTGAGCTTCTTCTCGTTGAACATGAACTGCGCGGCGTACGGGCCCTGAATGGCGTCCGTGGTGGCCGTACGGAAGTACGTGTCGAAGCCGCGGACCTTCTTGCCGCTCTGCCAGTCCTTGCCCTGAGTCATCTCGGGGTTGGTGTTGGCGGGCGAGACCTGGACCAGGTTGTCGTTGGCGAAGACCTTCTGCATGGCCTGGCCGACATCGGAGTTCAGGGGGCCGACAACGCCCACGACGTCCTGGTTGCCGACGAGCTTCGTGGCGTTCTGCTGGCCGGTCGCCGCCTGGGCGACGTCGTCCAGGGACTCCAGCTCGAAGGTGATGCCTTCGACTTCGTTGTTCTTGTTTGCCGTTTTCACGGCGAGGTCGGCGGAGTTCTTGATGCCCTGGCCGAGCGCGGAGAGGTCTCCGGTCAGCGGCGCGTCGAGGCCGATGACGACGGTCTTCTTTCCGCCGCCGCCGCCCTCGCTGCTGTCGTCGCGGGAGCCGCAAGCAGAAAGCGTGAGGGCTCCTACAGTGACCGCAGTGGTGACTATGAACAAGGAACGGTGACGCACGATCAGTCCTTTCCCCTGGCACGGCTGTCCCTGATTGAGAAGCCGGGTCGAGCGCTGGAACCGAACTGAAAGGAATCCGGTGGCGCGGTGACTGGCCGTGACTCTAAGCGCGCTGGTGGGGGTGGTGCAGAGGTGGGGCCAAGGATGTGACTCTCTTGTTATGACGGAAGCGCGATGAAGCCCGCGGCGGTGGGGAAAGACGTGTGATTTGAGACTGTTGGTGAGTCCACATACTGAGAACCAGCAGGACCGCACCGGTAATCGGGCGATTACGGAGTGGAGCGGTCGCAGGTCTTCTGGACGGCCGTGCCGAGGTCTTCGGGGTATCCGCCGCCGAGGATACGGCTCTGTTTCTGGACCGCCCGTTCATTACGCAACGTGACATCCAGGAAGGGGAGTCCGGCATTCCGCGGTACCTCCCCGCAGTCGAGCACATAGACGGTCACCAACACCTCGCGGGAGCCTCCGGCCGGCACGGTGAACGGCGCGGGCGGTTCGGTCGAAACGGCCAGCGCAGCGGACGGCTGGGTGACGGCGTCGATCGTGACGCGCCGGCCGGGCTCGGTCGAGACGGTGACGCCGAAGGTGAACGCGCCCGCGTGCTCGCCCTTCGGCGCGACGCCCCCGTAGGCGAAGCCAACCACCTGCGACGGCCAGGGCGGTGGTGGCTCGGGAGGCGGCGACGGGGAGTTGAGGACGTACACGCAGCCGCCCGCGATGAGGGCCGCGGCGACGCCCAGCGCGGCCTTGCGGCGGTGCCGCGGGGGCACCGTGAGACGGATGCGGGGCCCCGTCGCGCCGGTGAGCGGGGGCTCGGGACGGTGATAGGTGTCCTCGCCCGGTTCGACGGGGCCGATACCGCTCATGCGCCGACGCTAATGCGGTTCGGGCGCGACGACAATGGATCGCGACGCAAGGCGTGACGCAACGTCACCATCGAGGGTCCCACCTGGCTCTCCCGTGCCGGGGTCCGGGGGCGGGCGGGGCGCCGCGGAAGCCCCGACGGGCCTTCGTTTCCGCCGTGTTTCGCGGTCGTCCCGCGGTCGTCCCGCGTCTCACCTGTTGGTCACCACGGGCCTTCGGAAGCCCGTTCGGCACCTTTACCGGCCCGCTTGAGCTCCCCTTGAGGTTCGCCCCTCAGGCGTTTTTCCGCGTCATGAATCCGGTGCCGTCGCCGCTCTGGAGAAGGCACGTCAATCGGGCGGTGCAGACCCGCTTTCCCTGCTCGTCGGTGATCACGATCTCGTACGTCGCGGTGGACCGGCCCCGGTGGAGCGGGGTGGCGACACCGGTCACCAATCCGGTGCGCGCGCCGCGGTGATGCGTGCAGTTGAGGTCCACGCCCACCGCGATCTTGTCGCGTCCGCCGTGGAGCATCGCGCCGATGGAGCCGAGGGTCTCGGCGAGTACGGCGGACGCGCCGCCGTGCAGCAGACCGTAGGGCTGGGTGTTGCCCTCGACGGGCATGGTGGCGACGACGCGCTCGGGGGACGCCTCGGTGACCTTTAGGCCCATGCGGCTGCCGAGGTCCCCGGCGGAGAAGAGCGAGGTCAGATCGGTGTCGTACGGCGCGTACTCGTCGACGACCTCCTTCGGGAACGTCGCCGACTTCTCGTTCGCTTCTGACTGCTCACCCATGGGTCCGGCTCCGATCGGCTGCGTGGTGCGCTACGTGTGCGGTGCGTGCCGGCGCGCGGGATCGCTCGTGTGGGTCCGCGCGGACCGGCACGCACCGTCTTATCAGATGACTGAGCGGACGCTTAGGCGGGGCCGCGCTGAGGCGGCCGGGGCCGGGACCGGACCAGGACCGTACCGGGGGTGCGTCAGCGGTGCTCGAAGCGCACCACGACGGACTTGCTCGCCGGGGTGTTGCTGGTGTCGGCCGTGGAGTCCAGCGGCACCAGCACGTTCGTCTCCGGGTAGTAGGCGGCGGCGCAGCCGCGCGCGGTGGGGTAGTGCACCACCCGGAAGCCGCGGGCCCGCCGCTCCACGCCGTCCTTCCACTCACTGACGAGATCCGTGTACGAGCCGTCGGGCAGGCCCAGCCGGCGTGCGTCGTCCGGGTTCACCAGCACCACGCGGCGACCGCCCTTGATGCCCCGGTAACGGTCGTCGAGGCCGTAGACCGTGGTGTTGTACTGGTCGTGCGAGCGCAGCGTCTGTAGGAGGAGCCGGCCGTCCGGCAGCGCCGGGTACTCGACGGGCGCCGCGGTGAAGTTGGCCTTGCCGGTGGCGGTGGGGAAGCGCCGCTCGTCACGCGGGGCATGGGGGAGCTGGAAACCGCCGGGCCTGGCGACGCGTTCGTTGAAGTCCTCGAAGCCGGGGACGACCCGCGAGATCCGGTCGCGGATCGACCCGTAGTCCTTCTCGAACTCCTCCCAAGGAGTCAGCGACCGCGGGCCGAGGACGGCACGCGCCATCCGCGCGACGATCGCCGGCTCGGACAGCAGGTGCGGGCTCGCGGGGGCGAGGTTGCCGCGCGAGGCGTGCACCATGCCCATGGAGTCCTCCACGGTCACGATCTGCCTGCCGCCCGCCTGCACGTCTTTGTCCGTACGGCCGAGGGTCGGCAGGATCAGGGCGCGCGCGCCGGTCACCGCGTGCGAGCGGTTGAGCTTCGTCGAGACGTGCACGGTCAGTCGCGCGGTGCGCATCGCCGCCTCCGTCACCTCGGTGTCCGGCGACGCCGAGACGAAGTTGCCGCCCATGGCGAAGAAGACCTTCGCGTCGCCGTCGCGCAGCGCGCGGATGGCCCGTACGACGTCATAGCCGTGGTGACGCGGCGAGGTGATCCCGAACTCCTGGTCCAGGGCGTCGAGGAAGGCCGGCGCGGGCCGCTCGAATATGCCCATGGTTCGGTCGCCCTGGACGTTGGAGTGTCCGCGTACGGGGCACACCCCCGCGCCCGGCCGGCCCACATTGCCGCGCAGCAGCAGGAAGTTGACGACCTCGCGAATGGTCGCGACCGAGTGCTTGTGCTGGGTCAGGCCCATCGCCCAGCAGACGATGGTGCGCTTCGACGCCAGCACCATGGACAGCGCGCGCTCGATGTCCGCGCGGTCGAGACCCGTCGCGACGAGGGTCTCGTCCCAGTCGGCGGTGCGCGCGGCGGCGGCGAACTCCGCGAAGCCGTGGGTGTGCTCGGCGACGAACGCCTCGTCGACGGCGGCCGGATCCGACTCGGCCGCTTCCAGTATCAGCTTGTTGAGCAGCCGGAAGAGGGCCTGGTCGCCGCCGATGCGGATCTGGAGGAAGAGGTCGTTGAGCGCGGCGCCCTTGACCATGCCCTGCGGCGTCTGCGGATTCTTGAACCGCTCCATGCCGGCCTCGGGCAGCGGATTCACCGAAATGATCTTCGCGCCTGCCGACTTGGCCTTCTCCAGGGCGGAGAGCATCCGGGGGTGGTTGGTCCCCGGGTTCTGCCCGGCCACGATGATCAGGTCGGCCTGGTGCATGTCCTCCAGGGAGACGCTGCCCTTGCCGACACCCAGGGTCTCGGAGAGCGCCGAACCGGACGACTCGTGACACATGTTGGAGCAGTCCGGCAGATTGTTCGTACCGAACTCGCGGGCGAACAGCTGGAACAGGAAGGCCGCCTCGTTGCTCGTACGGCCGGAGGTGTAGAACAGCGCCTCGTCGGGGGAGTCCAGCGCCGTCAGCTCCTCGGCGATGATCGCGAACGCGCGCTCCCAGCTCACCGGTGCGTACCGGTCGTCCCCGCCCGCCGCGCCGTCACCGCCGTCGCCGGAGCCGCGCTCCAGGAGCATCGGCTGGGTGATACGGCCCTGCTGGCCCAGCCAGTAGCCGCTGCGCCGCGCGAGATCCGCGACCGGGTGCGCGGCGAAGAAGTCCGGCGTCACGCGGCGCAGCGTCGCCTCCTCGGCGACCGCCTTCACACCGTTCTCGCAGAACTCCGCCGTGTGCCGGCGCTCGCCCTCCGGCCAGGCGCAGCCCGGACAGTCGAAGCCGTCCTTCTGGTTGACCTTGAGCAGCGTCCGCGCCGCGCGCCCCACGCCCATCTGCTGCTGGGCCACCCGCAGCGAATGCGCCACCGCGGGCAGCCCGGCCGCGCTGTGCTGGGGCTCGGCGACCCGCGGCGCGTCCTGGACCGGGTCACCTGAAGGCGGCTTGCGAGCCATCACGCACTCCCTCACTCGTACGACGGGACTCGTCCCGCGATCCCGTCCCCCGACAACTCTCCCCCGATCCTGTCACGCACCGCCGGGGGCCCCTCGTGGTGGAGTGCCGGTCAGGATTGTCAGTGGGGCGTGGCAGGATCGAGTACGTGGCTGAGACAGCGTCGAAGAAGACCGAAGACAACCGTCCTCGCCTGCTCCTCATGGACGGGCACTCCCTGGCGTACCGGGCGTTCTTCGCGCTGCCCGCGGAGAATTTCACCACCAGCTCCGGCCAGCCGACGAACGCCTTCTACGGCTTCGCCTCGATGCTGGCCAACACCCTGCGTGACGAGGCGCCCACGCACTTCGCGGTGGCCTTCGACGTGTCACGCAAGACCTGGCGCTCGGCGGAGTTCCCGGAGTACAAGGCGAACCGCTCCAAGACGCCCGACGAATTCAAGGGCCAGGTCGAGCTGATCGGCGAGCTGCTGGACGCGATGAACGCGCACCGGTTCGCCATCGAGGGCTTCGAGGCGGACGACGTCATCGCCACCCTCGCCACCCAGGCCGAGGAAGCCGGCTTCGAGGTCCTCATCGTCACCGGCGACCGGGACTCCTTCCAGCTCATCAGCGAGCACACCACGGTGCTGTATCCCACCAAGGGCGTCTCCGAGCTGACCCGCTTCACCCCGGAGAAGGTCCAGGAGAAGTACGGCCTGACCCCCGCGCAGTATCCGGACTTCGCCGCCCTGCGCGGCGACCCGTCGGACAACCTCCCCGGCATCCCGGGCGTCGGCGAGAAGACGGCCGCGAAGTGGATCAACCAGTTCGGCTCCTTCGCCGAGCTCGTGGAGCGCGCCGAGGAGGTCAAGGGCAAGGTCGGGCAGAATCTGCGCGAGCATCTGCCCTCGGTCAAGCTCAACCGCCATCTCACCGAGCTTGTACGCACCGTCGAGCTGACGAAGACCGCGCAGGACCTGGAGCGCTCCCCGTACGACCGGTCGGCCGTCACCGGTGTGCTCGACGTCCTGGAGATCCGCAATCCGAGCCTGCGTGAGCGGCTGCTCGGTGTGGACCCCGGTGCCGTCCAGGACGAGGCCCCGGCCCCCGACGCGGGCATCGAGCTCGACGGCAAGGTCCTCGCCTCCGGCGAACTGGCGCCCTGGCTCGCCGAGCACGGCGACGAGCCGCTGGGCGTCGCCCTCGTCGACACCTGGGCGCTCGGCACGGGCAGCATCAGCGAGGTCGCGCTGGCCGCGGCCGACGGCGCCGCCGCCTGGTTCGACACCACCCAGCTCGACGAGGCGGACGAGAAGGCCTTCGGCGCCTGGCTCGCTGCGGCGGACCACCCCAAGGTGCTGCACAACGCGAAGAGCGCCATGCGGGTCGCCCCCGAGCACGGCTGGCGGGTCGGCGGCGTCACCATGGACACCGCGCTCGCCGCGTATCTGGTCAAGCCCGGCCGCCGCTCCTTCGCGCTCGACGCCCTCGCCGTCGAATACCTCGGACGCGAACTCGCCCCGGCCGCCGCCGGCGACGGGCAGCTCGCCTTCGGCAGCGACGACCAGGCCGAGGCGGACGCGCTGATGACACAGGCGCGCGCCGTCCTCGACCTCGGAGACGCCTTCACCGGACGGCTGGAGGAGGTCGGGGCCACCCGGCTGCTCCAGGAGATCGAGCTGCCCACCTCCGCGCTCCTCGCCAAGCTGGAGCGCAACGGCATCTCGGCCGACCAGCCCCATCTGGTCACCCTGGAGCAGCAGTTCGCCGCCGCCGTCCAGCAGGCGGTCAAGGAGGCGCACGCCTCGGTCGGCCACGAGTTCAACCTCGGCTCGCCCAAGCAGCTCCAGGAAGTCCTCTTCGGCGAGCTGGCCCTGCCCAAGACCAAGAAGACCAAGACCGGTTACACGACGGACGCCGACGCTCTCGCCTGGCTCGCCGCGCAGACCGAGCACGAACTGCCCGTCCTGATGCTGCGCCACCGCGAGCAGGCCAGGCTCCGCGTCACCGTCGAGGGCCTGGTCAAGATGATCGCGGCCGACGGCCGGATCCACACCACCTTCAGCCAGACGGTGGCGGCCACCGGCCGGCTCTCGTCCACCGACCCCAACCTGCAGAACGTGCCGGTGCGCACCGACGAGGGCCGGGCCATCCGCCGCGGGTTCGTCGTCGGCGAGGGCTACGAGTCGCTGATGACCGCCGACTACAGCCAGATCGAGCTGCGCGTCATGGCGCATCTGTCCGAGGACGCCGGCCTGATCGAGGCGTTCACCTCAGGCGAGGACCTGCACAACACCGTCGCCTCCCAGGTGTTCGGCGTGGAGCGGGCCGCCGTCACCCCCGACATGCGCCGCAAGATCAAGGCGATGTCGTACGGACTGGCGTACGGCCTCTCGGCGTTCGGCCTCTCCCAGCAGCTGAACATCGAGGCGGCCGAGGCACGTGGCCTGATGGACACCTTCTTCGAGCGCTTCGGCGGCGTACGGGACTATCTCCAGCGAGCGGTCGAAGAGGCCAGGGCCACGGGCTACACGGAGACGATGCTCGGCCGCCGGCGCTATCTCCCGGACCTCAACAGCGACAACCGGCAGCGTCGCGAGATGGCCGAGCGGATGGCGCTCAACGCCCCGATCCAGGGCACGGCCGCCGACATCGTGAAGGTCGCGATGCTCCGGGTCGACACGGCGCTGACCGAAGCCGGGCTGGCTTCGCGCATGCTCCTCCAGGTCCACGACGAAATCGTGCTGGAGATCGCCCCCGGTGAGCGGGAGCGGGTGGAGGAGCTGGTGATCCGCGAGATGGCCGCGGCGACCGAGCTGCGGGCGCCGCTGGACGTCTCCGTGGGCGTCGGCCCGGACTGGGACTCGGCCGCCCACTGACCAGCGGGCCTGCTCCTCTCACGGCTCAGCGCGATCCCGTACGTGAACGGTCGGGCGCCGTCCGGTCGTTCGCGGCCGGCGGCGCCACCGGCTTCGTACGGGCTCCGCGCAGGCGCATGCCCGCGCCGTACAGCACGAGTCCCGCCGCCAGCCCCGCCCCGGCGCCGAAGCAGAGCGTCGGGATGACGTCCAGCGGTGTCGACACCTGCCCGTGGTAGTCGTACCAACGGATGAACCGGTGCGCCATGGCGGTCAGCACGCACCCGGCGAGCAGCGCGTAGGCGAGCAGGCGCTCGCGCCGTACGAGTACGGGCACCGAGCCCGGCGCGGAAGACCGGGGCAGCCGGTGCAGGGCGGAGACCGTGAACCAGCAGAGCGCCACCGCCGCCAGCGCCGAACTGCCGTACTGCGTGTACGTGTAGAGCGGGAAGCCGGCGACGACCTCCCCCAGCGCGGGCACCATACGGGTGCCCCACCGGTCGATGTGCGTGAACGCGTCCCACACCACATGGGTGGACGCGCCGAGCACCGCCGAGACATAGAACCGGGCGGCGAGCGCCCCGCGCCGTCCGCCGCGCCGGTCGGGTCCTCGTACGAAGGCGTACGCCCGCCCCTGCCAGGCGGTGGGCAACAGCGCGAGCAACGGCTCACGCAGCATCAGCCAGAGGCCCACCAGGGCCGCGGCGATGACGGCGTCGACGGTGAACAGGCCCACCGGGCCGTGCGTCACCTCACCGAACTCCATGGCGGCGGGCACGGCGGTCGCCGCGAAGTAGGTCATGTCGGGTGCCATCGACCCGGCGACGAGCGCGGAGGCGAGCAGCGGCCCGCGCGACGTGCCGTCCCTTCTGACGCCCGGCAGCACCGCCGCGGCATGGCTCAAGGTGAAAGGCACGGCAGGTCTCCCGGGGGCGTGTGGTCGTCCGATCAGGCAGGGAACACGCCCACCTGGCACGGAGTCAGTATGGAGGACGTCACTTCCTCGCCAACGGTTCGACCTACGGGAAGCCGGGAGGTGGCGAACCGGTGAAAAGCGGTCAGCGGCCCATGTGCGTACACAGGGAGTTGCCGTAGGGTCGCCTGAGTCCTCGCGCTGGGAGCGCGAACCGCTGTTCACCGGGAGGGACCAGACGTATGGCAGCGAAATTCGGCCGCCGGCTCCGCAGAGGGGCGACCACCACCGCGGTCGCCGCGCTCGCGGTCGCCGCACTCTCCGCCTCGCAGGCCCCGGCCATCGTCTCCGGTGGCGGTGACGGCGGCGGAAAGCAGGCGTCCGGATCGAGCGTGCCGGACAGCGACGGCTCGGCCTCCGGCGACTCCTCGTATCACACGGACCTCCCGCCGCTGAACACCCCGAACAAGCCCGGCACTTCGATCGATCTGCCGGGCCTCGGCGGTGAGTCGGAGGCCGGTATACCTGCCTCGGTGCTGGCCGCGTACAAGCAGGCCGAACAGAGCATCGCGATCACCAACCCCGGCTGCAAACTGCCGTGGGAGCTCCTCGCCGCGATCGGCAAGGTCGAGTCGGGCCAGGCGCGCGGCGGCAGGGTCGACAGCGAGGGCACCACGCTCACGCCGATCCTGGGCCCGGTGCTCAACGGTGTCGGCTTCGCCAACATCTCGGACACCGACAACGGCGAGTACGACGGGGACAAGACCCACGACCGTGCCGTGGGCCCGATGCAGTTCATCCCTTCCACCTGGGCCACCTGGGGCCAGGACGCGAACGGCGACGGCCGCGAGGACCCGAACAACATCTTCGACGCGGCGCTCGCCGCCGGCCGCTATCTCTGCGCCAACAACCGCGACCTGTCGGTTCAGGCCAATCTCGACCAGGCGATCCTCAGTTACAACCGCTCGAACGAGTATCTGGCCACGGTCCTGTCCTGGCTCGACTACTACAAGCGTGGCACCCACGAGGTGCCGGACGGGACGGGCGTGCTGCCCACGGGCCCCGGCCCGCTGAACCCGGGCGGCTCCGGGAACTCGCCGAGCCCGAGCCCGACCCCGTCGAAGCCCGGCAAAACGCCGAGCCCCGGCTCGTCCCCGAGCCCGCAGGATCCGGGCGACTCGCCGTCGCCCAAGCCCCCCAAGCCTCCGAAGCCGCCGACGACGACACCGCCCGCGACCCCCGCACCGACCGTCCAGCGGCTGGAGAACGCGGGCACGGGCAAGCTGTCCGCCACGGCGGGCGGGGCGTTCGCGGAGCGCGTCTCGGTGCGCGGCGAGGACGCCACGGGCAAGGCCGTCGGCAAGGTGGCCGTACGGTTCGAGATCGTCGGCGACACCGACGCGACCTTCACGGGCGGCGGCAAGCAGGCCACCGTCACCAGCGGCAGTGACGGCGTCGCCACGGCGCCCGCGCTCCAGGCGGGCGAGAACACCGGCGACTTCACGGTGCGGGCGAGTGCCGTGGGCCGTACGGTCCCGGCGCTCGACTTCACGGCGACCGTCACCGAGCGCCAGGCGGACGCGGTGGTCCGGACCAGCGACAAGGAACTCAACGCGGCGCCGGGCGCGGAGTTCGCCGACGCGATCGAGGTCAAGGCCACCAACCAGGGCCAGACGGCAGGGGGCGTGGCGGTCAAGGCCACCCTGGTCAAGTCGGCCGACGACGCGTCGCCGGCCGACAAGGGCCCGTACTTCAAGGGCGAGGACGGTCAGCCGCTCAGGTCCCTGGAGGGGCTGAAGACGAACGACCAGGGCCTGCTCGTACTTCCGAAGATCTACGCGGACGACACGACGGGCACGTTCCTGCTGCGGATCGAGACGGCGGGCGGCGCGACGGTGACGATCGAACTGAAGGTCACCGCCCCCGCGTAGCCCGGGGCCTACGGCACCCAGCGCACGCCGCCCCTCTGTCACGGACGGAGGGGCGGCGTCGGCGCGTTCCGCGGGCTTACGACCACCCGGGGCGTGCCCGGAAAGCCCGGTACTGCGCGCGGTCTGGCACGACTCCGATAACGCAGGGGGCCACCTCCCGTGCCCCGTTGGGGGCTACGGGGGAGAGCCTGCATGCCGGGCGTCGCGTGCCAGGGGGACTTTCACCACACGCCCAGGCCCTCCGGGCGCGGGGGCCCTTCGGTGTCCTCAGTCGCTCACGTACGTCCAGTACGAGCACGATCCTCCGCCTTGCGAGGCACCGCACCAGCCCTGCGGGTCCCGCCCCGCGGGCGAACGGCGCCCCTTCGAAGACACGGCGAAGACACGGCCTATCGACGGTCCTTCAGGCGCCGCGTCGCGACCGCCCGTGTCGGGTCCTCCGGCCACGGGTGGCGCGGGTAGCGCCCCCGCAGCTCCGCGCGGACCGCGCGGTAGCCCTCCCGCCAGAAGGACGCCAGATCCGCCGTGACGGCCGCGGGGCGCCCGGCGGGGGACAGCAGATGGACCAGCACCGGCACCCCCGCGACCTTCGGCGTCTCCGTCAGACCGAACAACTCCTGGAGTTTCACCGCCAGTACGGGTTGCTCGCCGCCGTAGTCGACCCGTACGCGCGATCCGCTCGGCACCTGGAGGCGCTCCGGCGCCAGTTCGTCCAGCCGCGCCGCCTGCCCCGACGACCACGGCAGCAGCCGCCGCAGCGCCTGGCCCGCCTCGATCCGCGCCAGATCGGCCCGGCGCCCGGCCTTCGACAACTCGGGCTCCAGCCAGTCACCGGCGCCGTCGAGCAGGGCCGCGTCCGAGACGTCCGGCCACGGAGCGCCCAACGCCCGGCGCAGAAAGCCCAGTCGCTCGCGCAGCGCCTGCGCGTCACGCGTCCAGTGCAGCAGGGCGCCCGGACCCTCCCGCCGCAGACCCTCCAGCAGGGCTGCTCGCACCAGGGCCGGGTCGGGCTCGCGCAGCGGCCGCGCGGACAGTTCGATCGCGCCGAGCCGCCGCACCTGTCTGGCGACGACGTCGCCGTCCTCCCAGCGCACCTCTTCGCCCGAGACCAGCAGATGCGCGGCGGCGTCACGGGCGGTGTCCTCGTCGATGACGGCGGCCAGCCGCACCCGGGCCGAGGCCGCCGTCGTAGGCCGGTCCGCGACGGAGACGGCCAGCCAGGGCGCGCTGCGCAGCCCGGACGCCTCGGCGAGTTCGGCACCGGTCCCCGACGCCATGAGGAACGCGCCGCCGCCACGGGCGCGCGCCACTCGCTCGGGGAAGGCGTACGCGGCGACGACCCCGACGACGGCATCGTCCGGCAGCCCGCCCGCCTCCGCGCCGCCGGTGCCGGCACCGGCGGAGGCCAGCCTCCGCACCTCCCGGCGCCAGCGCGGCGCGTACGCGTCCCCGCCCCGTCTCGCCCTGCGCCAGGCCGCCGCCAGGTCGTCCCCGTACGTCCTCGGCGGCTCCTCGCTCAGCAGTGCCACCACCTCCGCGGCCCGTTGCGCGCCGACCTCCCGGGCGCCGTCGAGCAGGGCGCGGGCCAGCCGCGGATGGAGACCGAGCCGGGACATGCGCACGCCCCGCTCGGTCACCCGGCCGTCGCCGTCGACCGCCCCGATCGCGGCCAGCACCGCCCGCGCGGCGGCCAACGCCCCCGCCGGCGGCGCGTCGAGCAGCGCGAGGCCCGAGGCGTCCGGATCGCCCCAGCACGCGGCCTGCAACGCGAACGACGCCAGATCGGCGACCTTGATCTCGGGCGCCGGGAACCGCGCGAGCCGCGCGTCCTCCGCCTCGTCCCAGCACCGGTAGACCACCCCCGGCCCCTCACGCCCCGCCCGCCCCGCGCGCTGGCGTGCCGTCGCCTGTGAGGCCCGCACGGTGGTGAGCGCGCTCAGCCCCCGCGCGTGGTCCGTACGCGGCTCACGCGCCAGACCCGAATCGACCACCA
This sequence comes from Streptomyces sp. NPDC058665, assembly GCF_042714995.1. Taxonomy (NCBI): domain Bacteria; kingdom Bacillati; phylum Actinomycetota; class Actinomycetes; order Kitasatosporales; family Streptomycetaceae; genus Streptomyces; species Streptomyces sp. NPDC058665. The sequence goes on along the minus strand of NZ_JBHXRX010000012.1, from coordinate 137,680 downwards.
CCCGCACGCCCGGCACCGTCAGGCTCGACTCCGCCACCGAAGTCGCCAGTACGACGCGGCGGTTGCCGTCCCCCGACCCCGCGAGCACGGCGTCCTGCACCTCCGCCGGGGCCCGCCCGTGCACCTGAAGGACATCGGCGCCCAGGCTCTGCCGGTCGCCCAGCAGGTTCGCCATCCGGGCGATCTCGCCGACGCCCGGCAGGAACACCAGCACATCGCCCGCCCGCTCGGCCAGCGCCCTGCTCACCACCGTGCCCATATGTGTCAGCAGCGCGGGATCGACCCGCATCCCGTGCGGCGGACGCACCGGGCGCGACGGCGGCGCCCACACGACCTCCAAAGGATGCGTGACGCCCCGCGCCTGCACCACAGGCGCGTCCCCCAGCAGCCGCGCCCACCCCTCGGCGTCGGTCGTCGCGGACGCGGCTACCAGCCGCAGTCCGGGGCGGAGAGTGGCCCGTACGTCCAGCAGGAAGGCCGCCACCGTGTCGGCGTCCAGATGCCGTTCGTGGCACTCGTCGATGATCACCACATCGACCCCGCCGAGCTCCTGGTCGCGCTGGAGCCGCTGGAGCAGTACGCCGGTGGTCACCACCTCCACCACCGTCTCGCGCCCCACCACGCGCTCCCCGCGCACCGTGAACCCGACGCTCCCACCGACCCGTTCGCCCAGCAGCCACGCCATCCGGCGGGCCGCCGCACGCGCGGCGATCCGGCGCGGCTCGGCGACGACCACCCGCCGCCGGGGTCCCCGCGCGGCGCCGCCGTGCGCACCCACGAGCCCGGCCAGCACGAGCGGCACCAGCGTCGTCTTGCCCGTGCCGGGCGGCGCGCACAACACGGCGCACCCGGGCCCGTCGATGGCCGCCTCCAGCGCGGGCAGGGCGGTACGGACGGGCAGGGCGCCGAGTGCGTCTTCGCGGATCACGCCCTCAGTCTCGTACGCAGACGAAGATCGCCGACCCCGGGATCAGATTCCCGCGCAGCGGCGACCAGCCGCCCCACTCCTGGGTGTTCCAGGCCGGCCACTCCGGCTCCACCAGGTCGACGAGCCGGAAACCGCCCGCCACCACGTCGCGTACCCGGTCACCCACCGTCCGGTGGTGCTCGACGTACACCGCGCGTCCCCGCTCGTCCTGCTCCACGTACGGCGTGCGGTCGAAGTACGACGCGGACACCGAAAGGCCCTCGGGACCCGGCTCGTCGGGGAACGCCCAACGGATCGGGTGCGTGACCGAGAAGACCCAGCGCCCGCCCGGCCGCAGCACCCGCCGCACCTCGCGGAACACCCGCACCGGGTCGGCCACGAAGGGGATCGCGCCGTACGCGGAGCACGCCAGGTCGAAGGAACCGTCACCGAAGGGCAGCGCTCCCGCGTCCGCCTCCACAAGAGGCACCTCGTCGCCGATGCGCAGCGCGTGCTGGAGCTGCCGGTGTGAGAGGTCGAGCGCCACCGGACGCGCCCCCTGCTTCGTCAGCCAGCGCGAACACTGCGCCGCGCCCGCCCCGATCTCCAGGACGTCGAGGCCCTTGAGCGACTCGGGCGGCCCCAGGAGCTCCGCCTCCACCTCGTCCAGCCCCTCGGGCCCCCACACGAACCTGTCGTCGCCCAGGAAGGTGCCGTGCTCGATCTGGTAGTCGTCCGCGTTCCGGTTCCACCAGCCCCGGTTGGCGCGGCTGCTCTCCGTGCCGTCGCTGTCACGCCGGGTGGCTTCGGGCTCCCACTCCGTCTGACGCTCCGTGTGCTGATGCTCTGCCTGGTCTTGGCTCATCGTGTCCGTCGTCGTAGTGTGCGGAGAGGCCCCACGCGCCTGTGCCGCTCCGTAGTCGGCCGGTGGCGACCGGGGCCACGGTGCGGCCGCTGTGGCCTCATGAAACGAATGTTGTGCCGGGTATGGGGCGTTCCGCCCCGGGTGTGCGCCTTCGCGCATTGACCGTGTCCGGCTGCCCCCGTATGCTAAAGGTTGCGCTGCGGGCTTGCGCGCCTCAGACGTAGCAGGCCGCGCTCGCATCTGTTGTAGGTCCCCTCGGCTGTTCGAGGCGCCTTCCTCGTCGGGAATGGCGCTTCCCAGGCTGTCCGGCTTCCGGCAGATGGCGATACGGGCTCTCGGCGTGGCAGTACCTACGACTCAATGTCCGTACCGGAGCCTTTACCCACATGACGAGCAGCACCGAGACCACCGCCACCACCCCGCAGGTTGCGGTCAACGACATCGGTAACGAGGAAGCATTCCTCGCCGCGATCGACGAGACGATCAAGTACTTCAACGACGGCGACATCGTCGACGGCGTCATCGTGAAGGTCGACCGGGACGAGGTCCTGCTCGACATCGGTTACAAGACCGAAGGCGTCATCCCCTCCCGCGAGCTTTCGATCAAGCACGACGTCGACCCCAACGAGGTCGTCGCCGTGGGCGATGAGATCGAGGCCCTCGTTCTCCAGAAGGAGGACAAGGAAGGTCGGCTCATCCTGTCCAAGAAGCGCGCGCAGTACGAGCGCGCCTGGGGCACGATCGAGAAGATCAAGGAAGAGGACGGCATCGTCACCGGCACCGTCATCGAGGTCGTCAAGGGTGGACTCATCCTCGACATCGGCCTCCGTGGCTTCCTGCCGGCATCTCTCGTCGAGATGCGCCGCGTCCGCGACCTCCAGCCCTACGTGGGCAAGGAGCTCGAAGCCAAGATCATCGAGCTGGACAAGAACCGCAACAACGTGGTCCTGTCCCGCCGTGCCTGGCTGGAGCAGACGCAGAGCGAGGTTCGCCAGACCTTCCTCACGACCCTGCAGAAGGGCCAGGTCCGCTCCGGCGTCGTTTCCTCGATCGTCAACTTCGGTGCGTTCGTGGACCTCGGCGGTGTCGACGGTCTCGTGCACGTCTCCGAGCTCTCCTGGAAGCACATCGACCACCCCTCCGAGGTTGTCGAGGTCGGCCAGGAGGTCACCGTCGAGGTTCTCGACGTGGACATGGACCGCGAGCGTGTCTCCCTGTCGCTCAAGGCGACGCAGGAAGACCCGTGGCAGCAGTTCGCCCGGACGCACCAGATCGGCCAGGTCGTTCCCGGCAAGGTCACCAAGCTCGTTCCGTTCGGTGCGTTCGTCCGCGTCGACGAGGGCATCGAGGGTCTGGTCCACATCTCCGAGCTGGCCGAGCGCCACGTGGAGATCCCGGAGCAGGTCGTCCAGGTCAACGACGAGATCTTCGTCAAGGTCATCGACATCGACCTGGAGCGCCGTCGCATCAGCCTCTCGCTGAAGCAGGCCAACGAGGCGTTCGGCGGTGACCCGGCCTCGGTCGAGTTCGACCCGACGCTGTACGGCATGGCCGCCTCGTACGACGACCAGGGCAACTACATCTACCCCGAGGGCTTCGACCCCGAGACCAACGACTGGCTCGAGGGCTTCGAGGCTCAGCGCGAGGTGTGGGAGACCCAGTACGCCGAGGCGCAGACCCGCTTCGAGCAGCACCAGGCGCAGGTCATCAAGTCCCGCGAGGCCGACGAGGCCGCCGCTGCCGAGGGCGCTGCCGCCCCGGCCGGCGCGGCTCCCGCCGCCTCCGGTGGCAACGGTGGCGGTGGCGGCGGCGGTTCGTACTCCTCGGAGTCCCAGGACAACTCCGGCGCCCTGGCGTCGGACGAGGCCCTGGCCGCCCTGCGGGAGAAGCTGGCCGGTGGCCAGAGCTGACGCTCTGACTCCGTAACCCGCTGCGGAGACCGGTTTCCGTAACCGGTCGACAGCTCGACGTAAGGCCCGCTCCCCAGGGGAGCGGGCCTTACGCATGCCCACGCCGCCGGGGCGTCCCCGGGCGCATCGCCGGGCCGCGAAGATCAACGGCGGCCAAGTGCCGTACGCTGTCGGCTTGTTGATTCCCGTACCACCGGCGCCGGGACCCACGGTGCCCGCACGGACGGGTTCCGGTCCGTCCGTCACCGGCCGGATGCGGGGTGCGCGGCCGGGGAATGCTCACGCCCGGAGGCGCGTTCTTCCTGAGGAACACGAGGAGGACCGGTAATCGTGCTTGATCCGCAGGATTTGTACGAGTGGGAGCCCAAGGGCCTGGCAGTCGTCGACATGGCGCTCGCACAGGAGTCCGCGGGCCTTGTCATGCTCTATCACTTCGAGGGCTACATCGACGCGGGTGAGACAGGCGACCAGATCGTCGAGAACCTGCTGGAGTCGCTGCCTCACCAGGTGGTGGCGCGCTTCGACCACGACAGGCTGGTCGACTACCGTGCCCGCCGCCCGCTGCTGACGTTCCGGCGCGACCGCTGGTCGGGCTACGAGACGCCGGCACTGGAGGTACGGCTCGTCCAGGACGCCACCGGCGCCCCGTTCCTGCTGCTGTCGGGACCCGAGCCGGACGTGGAGTGGGAGCGCTTCGCCGCGGCCGTCTCGCAGGTCGTCGAGCGCCTCGGCGTACGGCTGGCCGTCAACTTCCACGGCATCCCCATGGGCGTCCCGCACACGCGCCCCGTCGGCATCACCCCGCACGGCAACCGCACCGACCTCATGCCGGGCCATCGCAGCCCCTTCGACGAGGCCCAGGTGCCCGGCAGCGCCGAGGCGCTGGTCGAGTTCCGGCTGATGGAGACGGGCCACGACGTTCTCGGCGTGGCCGCGCATGTCCCGCACTACGTGGCGCGGTCCTCGTACCCGGACGCGGCGCTGACCGCGCTGGAGGCCATCACGGCGGCGACGGGACTCGTCCTGCCGGGCGTCGCGCACGCCCTCCGTACGGAGGCGCAGCGCACCCAGACCGAGATCGAACGCCAGCTCGGCGAGGGGGACGAGGAGCTGGTGACGATGGTGCAGGGCCTTGAGCATCAGTACGACGCGGTGTCCGGGGCCGAGAGCAGGGGCAATCTGGTGGCCGAGCCGGTGGATCTGCCGTCGGCGGACGAGATCGGGCTCGAATTCGAGAAGTTCCTCGCCGAGCGCGAGGGCGACTCCTGAGACGTCCGGACGTCCGGCAGTCTCGTAAAACGCCCGTTGCACGCTCTAGGCTGCGAGACATGCTGAAAGTGGGCCTGACCGGCGGAATCGGTGCCGGAAAGAGCGAAGTGTCCCGACTGCTCGTCTCGTACGGCGCGGTGCTGGTGGACGCGGACAAGATCGCCAGAGAGGTGGTGGGGCGCCGGCGCCCCCCCGGGGCCCCCCCGGTTGGAACCCAAGGGGCCCCGGGGGCACCCCCCCCCCCGGGGGGCGCCCCCCCCCCCGGGTGCCGCCGCCGTGGCGCGTCGTGGGGCCTCACGGGAACTTGGTGGTGCCCCAGAGGCAACCAAGGGCGCGGAAAACGGGTCTCACTGTCCGGAAAGCACGTACAACTCGGGGGCGCAGGCCGGGTTGTACGCGTAAGTTCGGATCATGCTGATGACTCTGGGGACCCCGCCTTCGGAGGCGGAGACAGACGCCTGGCATGACGTGATCTCGGCTGCCCATCTCCAGGACGTGCCCGCGTCCGTACCGGAGCCCAGCCGCACCGAGACCGCCGGAAGGCTGCGTGTGCGGCCGCCGAACGCCCGCATGCTCCATCTGGTGTGGGCCGCTCCCGACGGTTCCTACGACGGCGTGGCCGCGCTGCTCCTCTACACCGAGGAGAGCAGGCGGCACACGGCCTTCCTCGACGCCCTGGTCGTCCGTCCCCGGGCCCGGCGACGGGGTGTCGGCGCACAGCTGTGGAGCGCGATACGGGCCGAACTGGCCGCCGACCGGCGCAGTTCGGTCTCCACCATGCTCGAACTGGGCGGCGCCGGCGAGGCGTTCGTCGACGGGCTCGGCTTCGGCAAGGCACTGCCGCTGGCCTGGTACGTGCAGCGGGTCCGGGAGGCGGACGCCCAACTGCCGGCGGCCCGGCTGCCCGACGGCTACCGGTTCGAGGACTGGGACGGCATCGTCCCGGACGCACTCGCCGACGAGTTCGCGCGGGCGCACGACGTGATGCGGGGCGCGCCCGGCGGCGGTGTGGACGAGCAGCGGCCGAGATGGGACGTGGAGCGCGTACGGGGCGCGGCCCGGCTCGTGGACGACCGGGGCGGCATCATCCTCACCTCGGTGGTGCTCGCGGAGGCGGACGGCGCGGGCGAGGGCGTGGACCGGGTCGCCGCGTACTCCGGACTCGTCCTGCGCGACCCGTCGCACACCCGGGCGCTCCAGTACGACACGGTGGTCGTCCCGGAGCACCGCGGGCGCGGACTGGGCCGGGCGGTCAAACGCCGTCTGCTGGGCACGCTCGCCGAACGCCACCCGGGCGTACGGGAGATCAGCACCACCGTCGCCGACGACAACGGCCCGATGCTGGCGGTGAACGCGGCGCTCGGGTACCGGCGTGAGCGGCCGGCCGCGATCTTCCAGGCCAAGCTCTAGGTCGTGTCTGACAAATAGCGCCGTCCGCCCGCGGGGCGGGGCGCGCCCCGCCGCGGAGCGGCTGATGACTCGCCGGTGCCTGCGCCCGCAAGGCGGAGGATCGCCCTCGTACGGGGCGTACGTGGGCGACTCCGACAACGCGGCGGGCGTGCGCGCGGGGCGTCGCGCGCCAGGCGGGATTCGTCAGACACGACCCAGGCCCGGACAGGGCCTACGGCACCACCTGCCCGGCTGCCAACTTCAGGCGTGTGCCCGCGAATTCGTCGCGGAAGCGGCGGTCGTGCGAGACCACGACCACCGCGCCCTCGTATCCGACGAGCGCCCGTTCCAGCTCCTCTACCAGGCTCAGCGCCACATGGTTCGTCGGCTCGTCCAGGATCAGCAGGTCGGCCGGCCGGGTCAGCAGCCTCGCCAGTTCGAGCCGGCGCCGCTGGCCCACGGAGAGCCCGGCCACAGGGACGGACAAGTCCTCCTCGCGGAAGAGCCCGAGGGCCAGCAGCCCGTCCCTGTGCTCCTCGGGCAGGCCCCTCCTGCCCGCCGCGAACGCCCCCAGCAGCGAGAGCCGCGACGCCGTGGTGGCGGGGGCCAACTCCTGGGCCAGATAGCCGACTTCGGCCGTACGGCGCACCGTGCCCGCGTCCGGGGTGAGATCCCCGGCCAGCACCCGCAGCAGCGTGGTCTTGCCCGCGCCGTTGGGTCCGTCGACCAGCAGCCAGGCCCCCGCCCTCACCTGGAGAGAGTCCACCCGCAGCCGGTCCCCGACCACGATGCCGGTCAGCTCCACCAGACACGCCGCCCCGGTCCCGGTGGTGACCGGGGTGGCCGCGAAGGTGAGCGGCTCCGGCGGGGCGGGCACCGGCTCGCGCTCCAGCCGCTCAAGACGTACCCGCGCCGCCCTGACCTGGCCCGACAGCTTCGCCTCGTGCGAGCGGCGGTGCTTGCCGAAGCCCTGCCTGGGGTCCTTCCCGGTCGACGCGAGCCGCGTCCCGGCGGCGCTGACCAGCTCCTTCGTACGGGCCAGCTCCTCCAGCCACTCCTGATGGTCCTGCTCCCAGCGGCGGCGGGCGGCGGCCTTGGCCGTGCGGTAGCCGGTCCAGCCGTCGCCGTACCGGGTCACGGCACGGGTGTCCCGGTCGACCTCCAGGATCGTCGTCGCGATGCTCTCCAGGAACGCGCGGTCGTGGGTGACGGCGACCACCGTGCCGCGGTGCGCCCGCAGTCGCTCTTCGAGATAGGTGGTGGCCCGGAGATCGAGATGGTTGGTCGGCTCGTCGAGCAGCAGCAGTTCGGGAGCCGCCGCGAGGACGCAGGCCAGCGCCACCCGGGACTGCTCGCCGCCGGAGAGCGACCCGAGCGGGCGCTCCCGGCCGATGTGGGCGAGCCCGAGTCCGTGCAGGGCGGCGTCGACGCGGGCGTCGGCCTCGTAGCCGCCGCGCTCCTCGTAGGCGGTCAACAGCTCGCCGTACGCGGTCAGTTCGGCCTCCGTCGCGGCGGCGAGCGTGGTCTCCGCCGCGCGGATACGGCGTTCGAGCTCCCGCAGGTCGGCGAGAGCGGCGTCCACGGCTGCCTGGACGGTGCTGCGGGGGCCGAGCCCGAGGGTCTGGGCGAGATACCCGACCCCGCCGGGGAAGAGGACGGTGACCTCCCCGCCGTCCACCGCCTCGGCCCCGGCCAGCAGCCGCAGGAGGGTGGACTTCCCGGAGCCGTTCTCCCCGATGACACCGGCCTTCTCGCCGGGCCGTACGGAGAGCGACACCTGATCGAGGACGGTCCGGTCGCCGTACGACTTGGAGACGTCCTTCATCGACAACTGGGCGCGTTCGCGCATGCTTCTTCCCTGAAAGTGACATGCCCTCTGCGGGGCTGGGGTGATGTCGTACGGGCAGCTCGGGACGCCGGCGGATCCGGAGGATCTACGCCGGGACGTCCGCGCCCGGAATCAGCGGAAGTAGTAGTACGAGTACGAACCCATGCGGGCCACCGTACCGAAGGGTGCTCGGGGGCGCCCTTCGATTTTCTGGACGAGGACCTAGGCCCTGTCCGGCGGATCTTCGCGGGCCCGGAACGCCCGGCACGGCACCTCGCCGCGTTGTCGGAGTCGGCCAAGTACGTCCAGTACGAGCCCGATCCTCCGCCTTGCGATGCACCGCACCAGGCGCCCCGGGCTGATCCACGAAGATCCGCCGGACAGGACCTAGAGCTTCGCGGCCAGTTCGAAGGCGTGCGCCGACACCCACGTGTACGCCGCCTGGATGTCGTCCACCACACCCCTCTCGCGCAGCGCCGTCATCGCCGGGTCGCCGCGGTCCGCGGCCCCGTCGATGCCGCGCCAGGCGCGGTCCTGCCACCAGAGGATCGTGCGGACGATGCCGTCCCGGTCGTCCAGGCCGTACGCGTCGCAGACCAGCGTGATCCGGCGGGCGGTGTCGCCCACGTCCGGTACGCGCGGGCCGAGGTCCAGATACTGCCAGCAGAGGTGGGCGACGTCGTGGATACGTTCGCCGGGGGCGGCCTGGTCCCAGTCGATGAGGGCCACCGGCAGCGGTTCGGCGCCGGGCGCCGCCGCGTAGACGGTGTTCCTCGGCGAGAGGTCGTTGTGGCACACGACCTCGCGTCCGCCGGCGAGCGGCGAGCCGGCCGTCAGATCGTGGAACTCCCGCACGAGCTTGGAGATCCGCGCCAGCCGCGCGTCGGAGACCGGCAGATCCACCTGTCCCTCGATGTGCTCGAACACCTCGCGCCCCTGCTCGTCGAGCCCCCGGAACCGCGGCGCGCCGCCCCAGCCGCGCTCCTCGAAGAACCCGAGCAACTCACGTGTGTACGCGGCATGTTGCGTGTCGCCGACACGTACGACCTGATTGATGAACCCGCCGGGCAGAGGAGTCTCGTCCATACCCCCACGATGCCAGGCCCCGTTGGACACGGACGAACCAGCGGGCACCGCTCAGACGCCCTTGCTGATACGGGTGCGTGCCTCCGTGCCGCGCAGGGCCGTCGTGCGGGTCGTCGTGAAGAACGCGGCCGGGTCCCGACGGGTGCGCCACGGAAGGGCGTTCACCTGGCCGTCGACCTGCCGGAAGGCCTCCAGGGCCTCCTCGTGCCGGGACTGCCGGGTCAGGAAGTACGCCAGCAGGTGCCGCACCTCAGGGAGCCGGGGGTGGTCCGGGGGCGCCGCCGCCGCGTCCGCCAGGGCCGCGTCGACCAGGGCCGTCAGCCGCGGCGACACGTAGTCGCGGGGCGTCGCCGTCGCGTCGTGGTGGTCGTACCAGGCGATCAGCGGAAGGGCCGTCATCAGCGTGCCCGGCGGCGCGTCAGCCGTCGCCTGGGCCGCGAACTCCCCGGCCAGCTCCGCCGAGCCGTGCCAGCGCTCGCTCCAGTACTGGATCGCCGCCTCGTGCGCCCCGTACAGCGGCGCCGACGTGGGGTGCGGGGTGCGGGCCGTGATCTCCGCCCACAGCTCGCGCATCTGCTCGGGGCCGTAGCCGACGCCCAGCGCCGTACGGATCTCGATGATGTACGGCGTCGGATCCTCCGGGCCCAGCGCCGCCGCGCGGGTGGTGTCCGCGCGGGCGTCCGGCAGCAGTTCGTGGAAGGCGTCCGCCTGCTCGGGCGTGGTGTGCCTGGCGTACGGCGAGCCCCGCAGCAGCCACGCGCGCGAGACCGTCGCCGACGCCTGGACCAGCTCCGCGTCCACGTCGGGGGAGCCGCCGGAGCGTGTCGCGCGCCAGGCCCGCAGCCAGGAGTCGTCCCGGGCCGCCGCCTCGCCCAGCACGCGGGCGTAGAGCGACCGCCGCTCCCAGTCCCGGTTCCTGCCCGTGGCGGCCAGCAGCTCCGCCGCCGGCTGCCAGCGCCCCGCCCGCGCCTCGGTGAGGGCGTGCTCCAGGGCGGCGTCCGGTCCCGCCAGCTCGGTGTTCTGCCGGTCCCTGGGCAGCAGCCCCAGCTCCGCTTCCGTACCGACGAGTGAGGACACGCTCCGGCGGGCCTTCAGCCAGAACCAGACGCCGAACGCGAAGAGGACGAAGGGCAGGACGCGTGCCATCGGATGGCCCCCAGAGTTACGGAGAACAGGTGAAGAGATGATGTGGGGGATCTGCGGAGTATGCACCACCGCAGGTCAGCGCGGCAATGGCGCCTCGAACCAGGGCCTGGGGCAGGCGGCCCCGGAGCCCCTCACCGCGGCAGCGTCGCCGGGCTGCCGCCGTTCGCCTCGTAGCCCGCCACCGCCAGCGCCCGGTACAGCGTGTACATCCCCGCAGGGTCCTCGCTGTGTGTCCACGGCATCGCGCCGACGTGACCGTCCACCTGGACGAACTGGTTCATCGCCTCGGACCACCGCTCAGCCCGCACCAGGAAAACGATCAGCAGGTGCCGTACGTGCGCGAGCATCGGGTCGTCGGGGCGCGCCGCGTGCACCGCGAACAGGGCACCCTCCATCGCCGTCGACACCACCGCGCTGCGGTAGAAGTCCCGCACCAGCGCGACCTCCGGCAGATGCTCGTACACCGCGAACAGCGGCAGCGCGGCCAGCAGTGAGCCCTGCGGGGCCCGCGCCGCCGACGCCGTCGCGAACCGGTCGGCGTCCTCGCGTGAGCCGTGCCACTTCTCGCACCAGTAGTGCAGGGCCGCGAGATGCGCGCCCATGTGGTCGGGCGCGCGGTCGATGACCTTCGCCCACAGCTGGTCGAACGTCTCGTGCGGGTAGCCGAGCCCACGGGCCACGGCCAGCTCCACGATGTACGGCACGGGGTCGCCGGGCGACAGCAGCGCCGCGTCGCCGCAGACCGAGCGGGCCTCCTCCAGGATGATCCGGAAGTCGTCCGTCCCCACCTCCGACGAACGCCACGCCTGCTGCACCAGGAACTCCGCGTGCACCTGAGCGCCGCCCGCGTCCTTCGGCGACTCCGCGCGCCAGGCCCGCAGCCACGCGCCGCCGACGCCCGGCTTCCGCTGGAGCTCCAGCGACGCCGCGCCCGCGAAGGCCTGCACGCGCTGCCAGCGCACCTCGCCCTCCTTGGCGGTCCCGGCGAGCAGCTGCGCCGCCGCCCGCCAGTCCTGGGTGCGCTGCACGATGTCCAGCACCTCCAGCAGGTCCTGGTCCGGCCCGGGGAGCCGGACGTCGAGCTCCTCCTGACGGACGAATTCGTAGTCGGCCGGGTCGGCGGCGTCGGGCGAACCGGGCTCGACCTGGCGGATGCCACCGCCCCGGCGACGCATGACCGGCGCCACGACGGCCGCGACCATGCCCACCGCGATCAGGAACCAGAGAATCTCCATGCACCCCATTGTCCCGGACGCCGGGCGCGCTCTCCGTCGGCCCTCGGACCGCTACCCTCGGGGCTCATGAGCCACGAGCACAGCTTCGAGACCATCGCCATCCACGCGGGGAACACGCCTGATTCCCTCACCGGCGCGGTCGTACCCCCCATCTATCAGGTGTCCACGTACAAGCAGGACGGAGTGGGCGGACTGCGCGGCGGCTACGAGTACAGCCGCAGCGCCAACCCCACGCGCTCCGCCCTGGAGGAGAACCTGGCGGCACTGGAGGGCGGCCGGCGCGGGCTCGCCTTCGCGTCCGGCCTGGCCGCCGAGGACTGCCTGCTCCGTACGCTGCTGTCGCCCGGTGACCATGTGGTGATCCCCGACGACGCGTACGGCGGCACCTTCCGGCTCTTCGCGAAGGTCGTCTCACGCTGGGGCGTGGAGTGGTCGGTGGCCGACACCTCGGACCCGGTGGCGGTACGGGCCGCGCTGCGCCCCCGTACGAAGGCGATCTGGGTCGAGACCCCGTCCAACCCGCTCCTCGGCATCAGCGACATCGTGGCTCTGGCCGAGGTCGCCCGCACCGCGGGCGCGAAGCTCGTCGTGGACAACACCTTCGCGAGCCCCTACCTCCAGCAGCCGCTCGCGCTCGGGGCGGATGTCGTCGTGCACTCGACCACCAAGTACATGGGCGGTCACTCGGACGTCGTGGGCGGCGCGCTGGTCACCGCCGACGACACCCTCGGCGACGAACTCGCCTTCCACCAGAACGCGATGGGCGCGATCTCCGGCCCCTTCGACGCCTGGCTCGTGCTGCGCGGCGTGAAGACGCTCGCCGTCCGGATGGACCGGCACAGCGAGAACGCGACGCGCGTCGCCGAGATGCTCGTCCGGCACCCGAAGGTCTCGAAGGTCTACTACCCGGGCCTGCCCGACCACCCCGGCCACGAGGTCGCGGCCAAGCAGATGAAGTCCTTCGGCGGCATGGTGTCCTTCCAGGTCACCGGCGGCGAGCAGGCGGCGATCGAGGTCTGCGGCCGGGCGAAGGTCTTCACGCTGGGGGAGTCACTCGGCGGTGTCGAGTCGCTGATCGAGCACCCGGGCCGGATGACGCACGCCTCGGTGGCCGGCTCCGCGCTGGAGGTGCCGGACGATCTGGTCAGGCTGTCGGTCGGCATCGAGTCCGCCGACGATCTGCTGACGGACCTTCGACAGGCGCTCGCCTGACGGGAGTTGGGGACCCGGCCGTCACCAGCCCTCCAGCGGCGGGGTCTTCTCGGACGGCGGGACCGACCACGGCTCCACGACCGAAGCCCACACCGTGAAGACGATCACGGCCACCGTGACCAGCAGCCAGAACACCAGGCGCGCGGTGCGTCTGCGGTTCAGGAGACGCGTGCCGAGCGCGGTCGCGCGGGCCGTCAGATCGACGGGGACCGCCGGATGCGGCAGATCGAGCATCCGGCGGACCTCGTCCTCCTTACGGCCGTGTCCGCTCATCGCGCCGCCTGCCGGGAGAGCAGCGACAGCGGCCAGTGCGGAGCCGGGCGGGGCGGCGGCGCGGGCTGCCGCATCGCGGTGACAGCCCGCGCGCAGATCGCCCGCACCCGCTCGACCGGCAGTCCGATCAGCGCCGCCGTCTGCTCCTCGGCGACCCCCTCGTACAGCCGCAGCACCAGAATGAGCCGCTCCTGCGGTGTGAGCCGGCCGAGCAGACCCGCACCGGTCCGCGGCTGCCGCCAGGCACCCCGCGCGTACCGGACGGCGATCTCCTGACGTGCGCGGTCGTACGGATCCTCGGCGCGCAGCCGGTCCCAGTCCGCGTACGTACGGGCCAGGGCGGCCGTCAGCAGGCGTTCCGCACGGGGTTTGGCGTCGGCGGGCTCACCCGTCAGCAGCGTGGCGGCATGCAGCAGTCGGCCTGCCGCGCCCGCGACGAACGCCTCGAACTCCTGGGCGCGACGGCGGTCCACAGCCGGCTGCCATCGCTCTCGCACACCTCATATGAGGACAGACCCGGGCCGAAATCAAGAGGCCGGCGGTGGCTCCGTACCGCCGGGTTCGTCCACCGGGACCCGGTGCGCGACCGGTTCGGCCGACGCGGGGCCCGACTGCCGTGCGGACAGGGCGGAGTTGAACCGGGTGAGGAGCGCGCAGAACGATTCCCGTTCGTCCTCCGTCCAGCCTTCCGTGACCTGCGACATCAGTTCGCGGCGTGAGGAGCGGACCTCTTCGAGGCGGCTCAGCCCGCGGGCCGAGAGTTCGAGGACGACGGCGCGGCCGTCCTCCGGGTGTGACGTGCGCTTGACCAGGCCGGTGTCGACGAGCGGCGCGACCTGGCGGGTGACGGTGGAGGAGTCGATCCCCATCCCCGCGGCCAGCGCCTTGACGCCCATCGGGCCTTCCAGATCGAGCCGGTTGAGCAGCAGATAGGCGGCGCGGTCCATGGAGTTGCGCACCTGGCCGACGCCGCCGAGGCGGGTCTGTTCCGCCCGTCGGGCGAACACGGCCACCTGGTGCTGGAGCGCGTCGAGAAGTGGGGCGTCGTCCGGTACGGCGACGGGTTCGGTACCGGCGGAAGGTGCCGGTGCGGTCTCTAAAGGTGCGGAGCCGGAGGGTTCGGAACCTGCGGGTTCGGAGCCGGAGCCCGGGGAGGCCGACACAGCGGAAGTCATGTCCTGAGTAGGGGGCATGGCTGGGGCTCTCTCGTGCGGTGGTCGGTTGGTGGGGGACAGAGTACGCGGCCCCGCCGCCGCCCGTACCAGCTGCGGGTAAACCGGTGGACGCCCCCCGGTTTCGGGCGGCCGGCCGGGTGATGAGCTGCGAGACTGGCCATCATGACCTTCGGTACGTCGCGTCCCTCCGGATCGTTCAGCTCCGCCGCACCGCGCGCCTCCGCGCCGGCGCTGATCCTCGACGACATCCGCGGCGCGCAGAAGATGCTGAACGGTGTGGCCAGGATGACCGCGATGGAGGGCAGCCGGCATCTGACGCACCTGGTCGGCTCCCCGGTCCACCTCAAGTGCGAGAACCTCCAGCGGACGGGGTCGTTCAAGCTGCGCGGTGCTTACGTGCGGATCGCCGGTCTCTCGCCCGAGGAACGCGCGGCCGGTGTCGTCGCGGCCAGCGCGGGCAACCACGCGCAGGGCGTCGCGCTCGCCTCGACGCTGCTGGGGGTGTGCTCCACCGTGTTCATGCCGCTCGCGGCGCCGCTGCCCAAGGTCGCGGCGACCCGTGAGTACGGCGCCGAGGTGCGGCTGCACGGCCAGGTCGTCGACGAGACCCTGGCCGCCGCGCAGGAGTACGCGCGCGAGACCGGCGCGGTCTTCATCCACCCCTTCGACCACCCGGACATCATCGCCGGACAGGGCACGGTGGGCCTGGAGATCCTGGAGCAGTGCCCCGAGGTACGGACGATCGTCGTCGGTCTCGGCGGCGGCGGACTGGCCGCCGGTATCGCCCTCGCGGTGAAGGGAGTACGGCCGGACGTCAAGGTGATCGGTGTGCAGGCGGCGGGCGCGGCGGCGTTCCCGCCCTCGCTGCGGGCCGGGCGGCCGATGTCGATCGACGAGCAGCAGACGATGGCGGACGGCATCAAGGTGGGCCGACCGGGCGAGATCACGTTCCCACTGGTCAGGGATCTGGTCGACGAGGTGCGTACGGTCTCCGAGGACGAGCTGTCCGCCGCGCTCCTGCTCTGTCTGGAGCGGGCGAAGCTGGTCGTGGAGCCGGCCGGGGCGAGCCCGGTCGCGGCGCTGCTGAGCACGCCGGGGGCGTTCTCCGGGCCGGTGGTCGCCGTGCTGTCGGGCGGCAATGTGGACCCCTTGCTGATGCAGCGGATCCTGCGCCACGGGATGGCGGTGTCCGGGCGCTACCTGGGGCTGCGGCTGCGCATCACGGACCGGCCCGGGGCGCTCGCGACGCTGCTGGGGGTGCTGTCGGTGGCCGACGCGAACGTGCTGGACGTGAGCCACGTACGGACCGATCCGCGGCTCGGGCTGACCGAGGCGGATGTGGAACTGCATCTGGAGACGAAGGGCCCCGAGCACTGCGCGGACGTGGCGTCGGCGCTGCGCGAGGCGGGCTACACGATTCTCGGCTAGGGCGCCGGACCGCCTTCGAAAGCTTCCCGGTCGACTCCGGGGCGACTCCGGGGCGACCCCCGGGTGACTCTCGCGCGTTTCTGAACCGTCTCCCGGCGGTCTCCGGCGCGCCTCCCAGTCGCCTTTACATGGAGCTTACGTAAATAGCTTGCAGGTCGCGATGTATCGCGTTAGCGTCAGCCCCTGCTCTGTCGGCTTAAGCTCTCCGTTAGCACGGATTGCACCATTTCACCGCATCTGACACAACTCCGGGAGTACCCCTATGCCAGGCGCCATCTATGCCGAAGGCCTGGTCAAGACGTTCGGCGACGTAAGAGCACTGGACGGCGTCGATCTCGATGTCCCCGAAGGCACGGTCCTCGGACTGCTCGGCCCCAACGGCGCGGGAAAGACCACCGCGGTCCGTGTGCTGACGACTCTGCTCCAGCCCGACAGCGGCAAGGCCGTCGTCGCGGGCATCGACGTGCTCAAGCACCCCAACGAGGTCCGCAGGAACATCGGCCTCTCCGGCCAGTTCGCCGCCGTCGACGAGTATCTGACCGGCCGCGAGAACCTCCAGATGGTCGGCCAGCTCTACCAGCAGAGCGCCCGCGCCGCGAAGGCCAGGGCCGTCGAACTCCTCGACCGCTTCAACCTCAGCGACGCGGCCGACCGCACCACCAAGACCTACTCCGGCGGTATGCGCAGGCGACTCGACCTCGCCGCGGCGCTCGTCGTCTCCCCGCCGGTGATGTTCATGGACGAGCCGACGACCGGCCTCGACCCGCGCAACCGCCAGCAGTTGTGGGGCATCATCGAGGAACTGGTCGCGGGCGGTACGACGTTGCTGCTCACCACCCAGTATCTGGAAGAGGCCGACCACCTGGCCCATGACATCTGCGTCATCGACCACGGCCAGGTCATCGCGCGCGGCACCGCCGACGAACTCAAGGCCCGCACGGGCGGCGAGCGCGTCGAGGTCGTCGTCCACGAGCGCGAACAGATCACCCCGACCCGCGATGTGCTGGCCGGTTTCGGCAAGGGTGAGGTGATGGTCGCCGAGCACACCCGCAAGCTCACCGTCCCGGTCACCGGCGGCGCGAAACTGCTCGCCGAGATCATCAGGGAACTCGACGCGCGGGGCGTGGAGATCGACGACATCGGGCTGCGCCGCCCCACGCTCGACGACGTCTTCATCTCGCTGACCGGCCACGCCGCCGAGGAGGGCCGGGAGAACGGCGAAGGCGGCGGCCCGGCATCGGGCAAGTCCCCGGACAGGCCCGCCGGTTCGGCCACCGCCACGGCACCCGACCCCACTTCCGACCCCGCCGACGACACCGTCACCGGCCCGATCACGGACGACACCGTCACGGACCCGAAGGAGAGCGCCAAGTGAGCGCCGTAACCGAGGCCTCGCCCAAGGCCCTCGCCCCGCCCCCGCGCGGCGGCATCGTCCAGTCGATCCGCGACTCGCTGGTCGTGGCCAAGCGCAATCTGATCCGCATGGTGCGCATCCCGGAGATGATCATCTTCGGGCTGATCCAGCCCATCATGTTCGTGGTGCTCTTCACCTACGTCTTCGGCGGCTCGATCAACATCCCCGGCGCCGCCCCCGGCAGCGCCCAGGCCTACCGCGAGTTCCTGATGGCGGGCATCTTCGCGCAGACCGTGACCTTCGCCACGGCGGGCGCGGGCGCCGGCATCGCCGACGACATGCACAAGGGGCTCATCGACCGGTTCCGCTCACTGCCCATGGCCCGCGGCGCGGTCCTCACCGGACGTACGCTCGCCGACCTCGTACAGACCGCCCTCACGCTCGTCGTCCTCGCGGCCGTCGCCCTGATCATCGGCTGGCGCACCCACGAGAACATCGGCAGTGTGCTCGCCGGCTTCGCGCTGCTGCTCTTCCTCGGCTACGCGTTCTCGTGGATCGGCGCGCTGATCGGGCTCATCGTCCGTACGCCCGAGGCCGCCACGTCCGGCGGGCTGATTTGGCTCTTCCCGCTCACGTTCATCTCCAACGCGTTCGTGCCGGTCAACGGCATGCCCGCGTTCCTCCAGCATGTCGCGGAGTGGAATCCGTTCAGCGCGACCGTCCAGGCGGCGCGCGAGCTCTTCGGCAACACCATCCCCGGCCGGGAGGCCTCGGTGACCGGCGCCTGGCCGATGGAGCACCCGATCTGGGCCTCGCTGATCTGGTCCGTCCTGATCATCGTGGTCTTCCGCACACTGGCGGTCCGGCGCTACCGCTCGGCCACCGCCTGACGCTCGGCGTCTCTGTCCTGATCCACCGGCCCCCCCGGGGGGCCGGTGGATCATTTTTCTAGCCCTGGTACGGCTTCGCGGCCAGGATCTTCACCGAGGCCTTCTTGCCGTTCGGCAGCTCGTACTCCGCCTCGTCGCCGACCTTCTTGCCGTTCACACCCGTGCCGAGCGGCGACTGCGGTGAGTACGTCTCGATGTCGGAGCTCGCGTATTCGCGCGAGGCCATGAGGAACGTCAGCGTGTCGTCGTCGTCGCCGTCGAAGGCGATCGTGACGACCATCCCGGGCTCGACGATCCCGTCGTCGGCCGGTGCCTCGCCCACCTTGGCGTTCTGCAGGAGCTGGGTCAGCTGGCGTACCCGCAGCTCCTGCTTGCCCTGCTCCTCCTTGGCCGCGTGGTACCCGCCGTTCTCCTTCAGGTCCCCCTCCTCGCGGGCGGCCTCGATCTTCTGGGCGATCTCGACGCGCGCGGGACCAGACAGGTGATCCAGCTCGGCCTTGAGCTGGTTGTACGCCGCCTGGGTGAGCCAGGTGACGTTCTCGCTGGTCTGGGTCACAGGTGCTCCTCGTAGGTGCTGGGTATACAAAGCAACGCCCTACCCAGAAGGATTGTGCCTTCTCGGGTGGGCGAAACCACGAGCCTAACAATTCCGCGGCGCAAGGGCAGGACGAAAGGCATCAGAATCACATCAACGCAGGTCAGCGAGGTGAACCTGGAGGGGCGCCGGGAAGGTTCAGAGCAGAATCGGGCGCCCGGTGACCTGGACCACGCTTGTCAGCTGTCGTCGGACGTACACCCGACGAGCTCCGCGCTCGTCGCGCTGCCGGTCGTACGGACGGTGACGACCCGGTCTATCCGCGTCTCGGGACCGTCGAAGCGGACGTCCTTGCGGCCCACCTCGGCGCCGTCCTCCGCGCGCGAACGCAGCGTGCACGTGCCGGCCGCGTCCTTGTCCTTGCGGACCTCCAGATGCACCTCGACCGCGGAGGCCGATACCCGCTTGAATTTGATGAGCTCGCCCGAGACACTCTGGCCTGCCACATAGTCGTAACCGAACCAGCCGACGAGCGCGAGAAGGCCGACGCCGAGCACCGAGCCGACGATCCTGAGCCCCCGGTCCGCACGCTCGTCGGACGAGCGGCCGTAGCGGTCATCGGGAAGCACCGGTGGGCGTTCCGCGGTCATGGACGTTCCTCTCCGGAATTTTCCGTCCCTGGTTTCCGTCACTATAGAAGCCGCCCGTCGCGACATATCACTGAGGACCGAGTCTTGACTGACCAGCTGCGTTTGATGGCCGTGCACGCCCACCCCGACGACGAGTCGAGCAAGGGCGCGGCGACCATGGCCAAGTACGTATCCGAGGGGGTGGACGTGCTGGTCGTGACCTGCACCGGAGGCGAGCGCGGCTCCATCCTCAACCCCAAGCTCCAGGGGGACGCTTATATCGAGGAGCACATCCACGAGGTCCGCAAGAAGGAGATGGACGAGGCCCGCGAGATCCTCGGCATCAGACAGCAGTGGCTCGGTTACGTGGACTCGGGCCTGCCCGAGGGTGACCCGCTGCCGCCGCTCCCCGAGGGCTGCTTCGCCCTGGAGGACGTCGACGAGGCGGCCGGCCGGCTCGTGCGGATGATCCGCGAGCAGCGTCCGCAGGTCATCACGACGTACGACGAGAACGGCGGGTACCCGCACCCCGACCACATCATGACCCACAAGATCTCGATGGCGGCCTTCGAGTCGGCGGCGGACGCCGAGAAGTACCCCGAGGCCGAGTTCGGCCCGGTGTGGCAGCCGCAGAAGATCTACTTCAACCAGGGCTTCAACCGTCCCCGTACGGTCGCGCTGCACGAGGCGTTGCTGGCGCGCGGTCTGGAATCCCCGTACGCGGAGTGGCTGGAGCGCTGGGCGGAGTTCGGGCGCGCGGAGCGCACGCTGACCACGCATGTGCCGTGCGACGACTTCTACGAGATCCGCGACAAGGCGCTGGTCGCGCACGCCACGCAGATCGACCCCGACGGGGGCTGGTTCCGCGTCCCGATGGACATCCAGCGGGAGATCTGGCCGACCGAGGAGTACGAGCTCGTGAAGTCGCTCGTCGACACCTCCCTCCCCGAGAGCGACCTCTTCGCGGGCATCCGCGACAATGCCTGATATGTATGCGACCCAGGCAGTGACTCAGCTCGTTCCGCTCGCGAAGGAGCTGGACGAGAACAAGGTGACGCCCGGCGTCCTCGGCTTCGTCGTCTTCGCCGTGATGGCGGGCGGGGTATGGCTCCTGATGAAGTCGATGAACCGCCACATGGGCAAGGTCGACTTCGAGGAGAAGCCGGCGGACGGGGCGGGCGCGGAGGAGCCGACGGCGTCGGCGAAGGCTTCGGCGGGCGGTCGGCAGACGACCTGAGGCGCGTGCCCTGGGTGTACTGACCCGTGAGGACGCGGCTCGCGGGTAGGCAAGGCATCCGTGAGCCGTGTCCCCAACCTCTCAGAGCGGTACCCCTGGTCGGAGGGGTGCGACGCTCGGCCCAAGTGGTTGGAAGATGTGTGGTGGGCGAGTACGGCGCGCGTGGGGTGATCGCCTCCGCGGCGACAAGCTGGGCACGCGCAAACCCTGCCGTCCTGTAGCACCAGGAGGGCCGGGGTCACCGTGACCGGTGGGGGCAGACCGCGCAAGCTTGGCGCGTTTACAACGTGAACCGAATCAGACGGTGAGCCGTAGTGAACGCTGTGAGGCGCCGAGGCGCACGTACTGCCGGCGGAGCAACATAATTCGATGGCGGACGGCACTCGAAGAACGCTTCCAGCGGATTGCTCGCCGAAGATTGGATAAGAATCGATGTCGACTCCAGTTGACCGCCCTGATTTTTCCGATGCCTCCACCAGCAGTGATCGTTACCAATCCGGTTCGGACGAAGGCGATTTGCACGACTGGGAAGATTTCCGGGAGCAGTATCTGCGGTACGCCCGCGAAACCTCGTTCACTCCGCAACCTACGGTGGGTTTCGGGAAGAGCAAGTTCGGTCCCCCTCCGGAGAAGATCAAGGTTGCCAACAGCGGCCCCGCCAGGGGCCTGAAGGCGGCATACCGGCGGGACATCGAGCCTGTGTATCGCTGGGACCCGCGCGAAATCGGTGTAATCTTCAATGAGGGTTTCAAACCTCATAATGATAAACTCCCCTCAAGTCTTCAGTACTATCAGGCCGAAATGACCGAAACGGCTCTGGTGAGTGCGAGCCGCGATTCGACCTTTGATGAAGAAGGGCCTCGCCCGCCCTGGGCTGTCGATGCCAACGGACACTTCAAGCGTTGGACCATCAACGCTCCGGGCGGATACGACTTTGTTGCCAGTCTCAATAGGAAGGCTTACGTTAATCAGCAGGAAGTGGCATTCTGGAAAGGTGTTAAGGGGGAATAAGTTTCCGCGGTCACTATTTTCGACAAAGACGGAAATCAAGTGGCTGAGTATTCAAATCCGAATGCCCATGCTGCACGTGAAGTAGAGGAAAGGCGGCAGCAGGAAGAACAGCACATCTATGACCAATGGCGGGCGACTCGCCAGCAGCAGGCGTCCCAGCAGGACGGCTCTTTATATACGCAGTCGTCCCAGCAGGGCGTCGCCACATACGCCAACTACTACACTCAGCCGGATCCGGCGCAAACGGTGGCGACTTCCTCTTACCAGCAGCAGTCGTCCCAGCAGGACATTGCCGCGTATGCCGGCTACTACGGTCAGTCGGATCCGGCGCAAGCGGTGGCGACTTCCTCTCAGGAGCAACAGGCGTCCCAGCAGGACATCCCTGCGCATCTCGCTTACCAGGAGTCGTTGAGAGCGGGCCGTTGGGAAGACGCGGAGCGATGGAAGCAGAAATGGGAGCAGGATTACGCCGAGCAGGAGGCGACCTCCTCTCACCAGCAGCAGTCGTCCCAGCAGGATGTTGCCGCGTATGCCGGCTACTACGGTCAGACAGATCAGGCGCAACCGGTGGCGACCTCCAGCAACCAGGAGAAGTCCAGCCACAAGGAAAAGTCCAGCGACAAACGGCCGTCGAAGCGCCGGCGTTGACGAGCCGCCCTTCAGAACTCCTCTGAAGGGCGGCCCAGAACCGGGCCGCACCTCACCGGGACGGTGGCCCTCCCGGCGCAGCGGTCGGCGGGAGGGGGCGGCTTCTCAGGCGAAGGGGTCTCCGGGGGCGCGGGCTCAGGCCTGGGCCGGTTCCACCGGGACGCCCATGACCTCGCGGGCGTGGCGGCTCGGGACCATGCCAAGCCGCCAGGCCTGCCAGCCGTCCTCCAGCGCTACTCCGCGCTCCAGCATCACCGTGAACGTCTCCAGGCAGTCGTCCAGCTTGCCGTCGCGCGAGGGGTGCCGCGACGCCACCAGCTCGGTCAGTTCCTGCTCCGCCACCACGGACCCGACCTCGACGCCGCCCGCGGAGCCGTACGGCAGCAGCGTGCAGCGCAGGAAGCGGGCCCAGTCGGCGCCGCGGTCGTCGCCGTACGAGGTGAACAGCGCCGCCGCCTCGTCGCACAGCGCCAGCGCCTGGGCCGCCTTGCTGTTGCCCGCGTCGATGATCGCCAGTTCCAGACAGGTCCACGCCTCGCCGTGCGCGACGCCGATCCGGCGGAAGTCCGCGCGGGCGTCGACGAGAAGCTGCCTGGCGAAGCCGGAGTTGCGGAGATTGCCGGTCTGCGCGGCCCGCTGGTCGCGGGTCGCCCGGCCCGAGTGGTGGCGGGCGCAGGCCAGCCCGTACACGTCGCGCATCCGGGAGAACATCGAGCGCGCGCGCTCCAGTTCGCGTACCGCCTGCGCGGCGTCGCCGCACTCCTCCAGCGCCTGGCCCAGGTAGTACAGCGTCCACGCCTCGCCGCGCGCGTCCTCGTTGTCCCGGTGCCGCGAGAGCGCCTGGCGGAACTGGTCCGCCGCCGACTCCGGTTCGCCGTCCACCAGCCGGGCCCTGGCCAGCTGCGTCAGTGCCCAGGCCTCGCCGCGGCCGTCGCGGGTGCGGCCGTACAGATCCATCGCCTGGCCCAACTCCCGCTCGGCGCGCGGCACGTCGCCCAACCGCAGACAGACCTGCCCGAGCTGGAAGTGCGTCCACGCCTCGCCGTGCAGCGACTCCCCCTCGCGGTGCAGGACCAGCGCCGTCGACAGCAGTGCGATCGCCTCCGTGAGATTCGCCCGGTCGCGCTCGACGGCCGCCAGCGCGTGCAGCGTCCAGGCGCGGTCGGCGCCGAGCTCCGCCGGGGCCTGGAGCTCCAGCGCCTCGCGCAGCTTCGCCGACGCCCCGGTGAGATTGCCCTGGTGGTGCAGCGTGATGCCCAGCGAGCAGAGCGCGCGGGCGGCGCCCGCGTCGTGGTGCGCCTCGCGGTAGAGGTCGACCACCGACGTCAGGGTCGTCTGGGCCTTGTCCAGCTCGCCGAGCTGCCGGGCCGCGATACCGGTACGCCACTGCACCGACCGGATCAGCAGCCCCTGGTCGACCGCCTGCGCCAACTCGCTGATCTCACCGAGCCGGTAGAGGTCCCCGCGCAGCAGGCAGTAGTCGCAGAGCGCGCCCAGCAGGCTCAGCACGGCCGCCTGGTCGACACCCTCCGCGTGCCGCAGCGCCGCGGTGATGAAGCTCGACTCGTCGTCCAGCCAGCGCAGGGCGGCGTCGAGCGAGGAGAAACCGTGGCCGCCGAACTGGTCGGCGCGCGTCGACGTCTTGCCGTCGACCAGCCGGATCACGGAGTCGGCGAGCTCCGAGTAGTTCTGGATGAGGCGCTCCTGCGCGGCAGTGCGGTCGGCCGCCTCCTCCTCGTCCAGCAGCCGGGCCAGCGCGAAGTTCCGTACGACGTCGTGGAGCCGGTAGCGGCTGGCCCGCACATGGTCGATCAGGCCCGCGCGGGACAGCACGGTCAGCAGCCGCTCCGCCTCCTGCTCGTCCGTGGCGAGCAGCGCGGCGGCCGCCGCCGCGCCGAGCGAGGCGCGCCCGGCCAGCGCGAGACGCCGCAGCAGCCTGCGTGCCTGGTCGCTCTGGTCGCTGTAGCGCAGCCACATCGCGCGCTCGGCCGGGTCGACCGGGCCGTACGCCTCCAGATCCGTGGCCAGTTGCTGCGACGTACGCGAACCGAGCGACGAGCCCGCGATACGCAGCGCCAGCGGCAGCCCGCCGCACAGCTCACCGACCCTGTCGATGCTCTGCGCGTCGTACGGGCCGCCCTGGGGCTCTTCGCCGACGGCACGCAGCAACTCCTCGCAGCCCGCGCCGTCCAGCGCCTCCAGCGGCAGCTGGTGCACCCACGCCGGGGTGTCCGCCGGCAGCTCCACCGGCTGACGGGACGTCACCAGCAGGAGACTGTCGGACCGTTCGGGCAGCAGCGTGCGGATCTGTTCCGCGTCGGAGGCGTCGTCCAGCACGATTGTCACCGGCAGCCCGGTCAGATGCTGGTGGTACAGCTCGCTCAGCCGCCGTACCTGCTGCTCGGGCGACGACCGCTCACGGAACAGCAGTTGCTCACGCGGCGCGCCGAGCCGGTTCAGCAGATGCAGCAGCGCGTCCCTGGTCGACAGCGGCCCCTGGCCCGCGCCGCCGCCCCGCAGGTCCACCACGCACGCACCGCGGAACTGGTCCCTGAGCTGGTGCGCCGCCCGCACGGCGAGCGTGGTGCGGCCCGAGCCCGGCGCGCCGTACAGCACGACGACGGTCGGCCTGGTCTCCGTCGACGCGCGGGCCGCGTGCACCCAGCGCGCGATCTGGCCGATCTCCTCGCGCCGGCCCGCGAACGGGCCGTCGGGCGCCGGGAGATGACCGAAGGACTGCTCCAGGACGCTGCGCCGGCGGGCGGCGGCACTGCGGTCGGAACCGCGCAACTGCGGTACGACGGTGGGTTTCTTGGTGGTCCGCCGGGTCGCCTGGGTCAGGACCCGCTGCTGGTCCAGATACGGGCGGATGCCCCGTACCTCCAGCGCCGTCAGCCACTGAAGCCTCAACTGCTCGACGTTCCCCGCCTGTTCGGCGGCCCCGGCGCGGCCCGAAGAGCGGCCCGCGGAGGCCACGTTGGCGACGGCGGTCGCCGTACCGACGACCGCGACGATCACGCCCGTCCCGACCGCTGTCCCGGTACCGGTGCCGAGCCCGACATCGGCGACGGCGGCGGAGGCGGCGGCAACGCCCGCCACCAGCAGGGGCGTTCGCAGCGCGCCCCCGCCCAGCCGGTCGGACATGGTCCGCCGTTCGGCGTCGGCCCGGCCGAGCGCCGCCTCGTACAGCGCGTATTCGTCGGCCGCGGCCTCCGCGATCGAGTCCAGCGCGCCCCGCCCGCGCGCCAGAAGAACATTGCCGTCGATCCGACCGCCGGAGCGCCGCACCTCCTCCTCGACGGCGCGAACCAACAACCTCTCGGCCTCGGCGCGATGGCTGTCCCGCATATGTCTCCCCCTCCGAGAGCATCCCGGTACTTCGGCGTGCCCCGGCCCAGTGTCCTGCGCGGGGCGCGCGAGCGCGAGGCGGCGGGCCGTGCCCGCGGCGGCCGGTGCCGTCGCTCCGCGCCGGGTGCCAACGCGCGTCACTCCTGCGTATGTGTGTCCGTACGTCTTGCCCGCGCACCGCCTCTTTACGCGCGCGGCGGAAAGAGCCCGGCCGGTGGTCCGCCGCGTGGCCGGGGGAGGGGCCCGGCGCGGGCCTGCAACATGCTGCCGCGCCTTGTCGCTGCGGCGCCTTACGCATCGCGCGTAGATGTGCCATCTTGTCTGCATGACCGGCCGCGCCGTGCGCGCGAGGCTCAATTGACGCCGTATCAGGGCGAGTTGGGTGTTCGTGCTGGACGGTGCGGCCGGCCATGCTACGCGCGTAGTTGACCTCCCCGTCCCCCACCGAAGAGGAAATTACAGTGAACAAGGTCCTCAGAGGCACCGCGATCGGCGCCTCCGCCCTCGCCCTGGCCTTCTTCTCGTCCCCCGCACTCGCGCAGGCCGCGCCCGCCGACACCAAGGCCCCCGCCGGCGCGCTCGCCAAGCTCAGCCACGCCACCGCCGCCGCGCAGCTCGGCAACGCCGGCATCGGCATCCGGTCCAGCGGCGGCTGTTCGGACCGTAACAACCCGACCTGTACCTCCCTCGACCAGGTCAACTCCGCGACGATCCAGGGCGCGATCACCCTCAAGGGCGCCACCGGCTGCGCCATGACCGTCACCGGCGGCACGGAGACCGGCCACGCGTCGGGCACCTACAGCCACTGGAACGGCTACAAGCTCGACTTCGCCATGTCGAGCTGCCTGACCAACTACATCACCGGCACGTTCACCTCCATCGGCGGCAGCAAGTGGCAGTCGGCCTCCGGGAACATCTACTACAACGAGGTCAACCACTGGGACGTGACCTACCACAACTGCGGCGGCTGCTGACCGGCCCCACTCGCTGACCGGAAACTCGCAGGGCGCACCCTCGCACACGGGGGTGAGGGCGTGTCCTGCGGATTCTGTCAGCGCCTGTCCCGCGCGACGCGGAACGCCAGGACGGCGATGTCGTCGTCGGCCCTGCCCGACGGGGGGAGCAGCGCGGTGACGAGGCCGGTGAGGGACAGGCCGGGGCGGCGCAGACCGGTGGCGCGGTCGGCGAGGTGCCGCATGCCGTCGGAGATGTCGGTGCCGGGTGCCTCCACCAGGCCGTCCGTGTAGAACAGCAGGGTGTCGCCGTCCGTGAGGGTGTGCTGCCGGTCATGGCGCCGCACCTCCGGTGCGACACACAGGGGCGGGTCGGGGGATACGGCCTCGTTCAGATAGTGGGCCGGTCCGGCGGCGGGGATCAGCAGGGGCGGCGGGTGGCCCGCGTTGGACAGGGTGACGTTCCAGCGGTGGTCGTCGGCCGGCCGGAGCACGGCGTGCAGGGCGGTGATGAGCGCGGCGGTGCTGACGCCGAGGGCCACATGGTCCAGTCGGCTGAGCGTTCGCGCGGGGCTGCCCGGACCGTCGGTGTAGGCGAACGCCCGCAGCATGCTGCTGGCTTTCGTCATCTCCGTGGCCGCGTCGAGGTCGTGGCCGGCGACATCGCCGATGGAGAGGGTGACAGTGCCGTCGGGCATGACGATCGCGTCGTACCAGTCGCCTCCGATCTCCGCCGTCGTGCTGGCGGGCTGGTAGACGGCGGCCAGCTCGGCGCCGTCCACGTGTGGCGGCGTGATCAGGAAGGACCGCTGAAGGACCAGGGCGGTGTCGCGGACGCTCTGGAGTTCCAGGGTGCGCCGCAGCGGTTCCTGGACACGGTGGAGGACTTCTTCGAGCAGGCCGAGTTCCGCGTCGTCGGGCGGCGGGTTGCCGCGGCAGGTGGCGGCCGAGGCCAGGGCCACTGTCCGGCCGTCGACGACGACGGGCACGATCGCCAGGCTGGTGGCCTCCGCCTGGGCCAGCCATTCGGCCGACCTGCCGGAGATCAGGTCCCGCGGCGGGTCGCCCGGAGGGAAGGTGAGCAGCTTCGTCCGGCCGCTGCCGATCACCTTCTTCGCCGCGGTCCCGAGCACGAAGTCGTCCCTCGCCGCGGGAAGTGGCGGGAGGCCGGGGGCGAGCACGCTCCGTGCTCTGGTGGCGTGCGCGGTTCCGGCTCCGGGGGCCGATCGGGTGGGGTCGGTCTGCCGCAGCTGGAAGACGACGAAGGCGTCCGCGAGATCGGGCACCACGGCGGAGGCGGTGGCGGCGAAGGCCTCGGACAGGTCGTGCGCGGACGTCACGGCCGACGCGCGCTCCAGCAGCCGGTCCCGGGTCCGCACGCGCCACTGGTCCTCGGCATCGGTCACGGTGCCGATCCATTCGCGGACTTTCCCCTCGCGCAGGACGGGGACGGCGACGATCTTGATGTGCCGGTAGCGTACGGGGTCCCCTTCCTGCCGTACCCGTACGACGGCGTCGAGAAGTGCCTCCCCGCGGGCTGTGGCCTCCCACCGCTCGCCGAACCAGACACGGTCCTTCGGATGGATGGCGTCCATCCACGAGACGTTTGTCCCCCCGGGGTGCCACAGACCGCCGCCGGTGTCGCCGAGGCGGCCGACGAGGGCGGAGATCCCGCCGTCCGGGGTCATGAGCCAGACGACCTGCGGGACGGCGGAGAGCAGGGCTTCGTAGCGCGCGAGGTCCCCGCCGCCGTCCGCCGGGTCGTGCCGGCGGACGGTGGTGGCATCCGCCGGTCCGTCCGGGACCCTTGTCGCGAGCAGCAGGACGGCTGCCCCGTGCCGGGAGTCCACGGGCAGGCAGCTCACCACCCAGGTGCGCCGCGCGGACGGCTCGTCGGGCCCGGGGGCCTCGATGAGGACCGCCGACGGGTCGGAGCCGGCCCGATCCAGCGCGCGGAGCACGGGGCGCAGCCCCGGTCCGCTCAGGGCGACGCCCGCCTCCTGACCGGGACGCCAGAAGTCGAACAGCTCCCGGAAGGACCGATTGTGCTGCATCAGCCGATGCCGGGGGCCGGTGACCAGGGCAGCACCGACGGCGGCCTCTTCGAGGCTCTCGATCTCGAACATCCGGCCGCCTTCCTGATCGTCGGCTGCCCCATGACGATGTTCCCCCGGGACGGGGAAACGGGCATGCGCTGATCGCGGCGCCAGGTGTGTCGGCGCCCGTGACGGACCTCGCCCGTGACGGGCCTTGTCCGTGACGGACCTCGAAAGGGGTCAGGTGACGATGGAGTGGGAGGCCATGTCCTCCAGGGTCCACTCCTCGACTTCGACAAGGTGGATCGCCGCCGCCTCCCGCGCGCCGGAGACGTCACGGGCGGCCATCGCGTCCAGGATCTCCAGGTGCCGCCGGGTGGATCCGGCGAGGCGGTGCGGTCCGGTGGCCCCGAGGACGCGCAGCCAGTAGACGAAGGGCTCGACCGACTCCCGGGCGACGATCAGCCGGGTGTTGCCGGTGGCCTCGATGATCTCGCGGTGCAGCCGGGTGTCGCTGGCGAAGAACGGTTCGTAGTCGCCCCGTTCGGCGGCGCGCATCGCCTCGACGGCCTCCTCGCGCAGATCCGTGATCCGCTCGACGGGCATCGTCTCGGCGGCGACACCGGTGGCGAGCCATTCGAGGGCCTTCCGCAGCTGGCACACCTCGTGCACGTCCTGGCGCGAGGGCCGGGTGACGAAGGTGCCGGAGCGGGGACGGGTCTCCACGAGGCGGTCGTGCTCCAGGCGCACCAGCGTGTCACGCACCGGGGTGCGTGACACGCCGAACTCGGCGGCGATGGCCTGCGGGTCGATCCGGGAGCCCGGTGCGTACACCCCACTGGTGATCCGCTCGCAGAGGATCGAATAGAGCTGTTCGGAGATCGACTCCACGACCAGGGAGTTGCTCCCGGGACGGCCGCGGGCGGACGTGGTGGCCATGGTCCTCTCTCTCCCCGGGAAACGGGCTCGCTGCTCACTCGCTGCTCAGTCGATCAGGTTAGCCGCTCGCAGTGCGGCCCTGATGCGGTCGCGTTCGGCCTCGGTGGCGGGCTTGAAGGGCCTGCGGGGCAGTCCCGGGGAGCGGCCGAGCAGCTCCAGGGCGGCCTTGAGTGTCGCGGGCAGGTTCGGGGCGTCGATGGCCCGCCAGACCGTGAGGATGCGCTCGTGGAGTTCGAGGGCCTTGGTGTGGTCCCCGGCCTGCACGGCGTCCCACAGCTCGACGCTGAGCCGGGGAGTGACGGTCGGGATGGCGGCGAGCGCGCCGTGCGCGCCCATCACGAACGCCGGGTAGTGCAGGTCGTCCAGGGCGGCGAGCACCGTGAAGCGGTCGCGCAGCCGGTGCAGCAGATCGGCCAGGAGATGGATGTCGCCGCCCGACTGCTTGACGGCGACGACCTGCGGCACGTCGCGCAGCAGCTCGATGGTGTCCACCGGGACCAGGGCCCACGGGACGACGTTGTAGAGCACGATCGGCAGGTCCGTCGCCTCGCCGAGCTCGCGGTAGTGCGCGACCGTCTCCTCGGGGGAGGGCGCGAAGACGTAGTGGACGGGGGTGATCTGGAGCGCGTCGACCCCGGCCGCCTTCAGGGCGAGCGAGTAGCGCTTGGCCTGGGCGGTCGAGTTCTGGATGACGCCCCCGATGACCGGGACCCGGCCGGCGACCTCGTCGACGACGACCTCGCAGATCGCGACGCTCTCCTCCAGCGAGAGCGTCTGGCCCTCACCGGTGCTGCCGCAGGCGCAGATGGCCGTCACACCCTGGGCGAGCAGGTACTTCACCTCGCCGCGCAGCAGGTCGAGATCGACCTCGTCGGCCGCGTCGAACGGCGTGACCACGGTGGAGATCATGCCGCCGAGCTGTATGTCCTTCACGTGTCCTCCAGAGGTATTGCCGCACCCATTGCCGCACCCAGGCTCTGAATGTAATGTCTGATGCATCAGATATTAACACGCGGTCCCGTCAGGAGTACCGTCGCTTTCCGGACAAGGCTGCCCTCGCACGCGGCAGCGACGGAGCCGACCGCGTCGTCCGAGCCGCCATCGCAATGGAGCGAGCATGCCCGAACCGGCCTCCACCCCCGAAACGCGGGCGTCCCTGCGCAGAGTCGTCACCGCAAGCGCGCTGGGCACCACGGTCGAGTACTACGACTTCACCCTCTACGCGACGACCGCGGCATTGGTCTTCGACGATGTCTTCTTCCCCGACGCGTCCCCTCTGGTCGGCACCCTGGCCGCCTTCGCCACGTACTTCGTCGGCTACGCGGCCCGCCCGCTCGGAGGGATCATCTTCGGCCACTTCGGTGACCGCATCGGACGCAAGAACGTCCTCATCACCACCATGCTGATGATGGGGCTCGGCACCTTCGCGATCGGCCTGCTGCCCTCGTACGACAGCATCGGAATCGCCGCTCCCCTCCTGCTCGTCCTCATCCGCCTGATCCAGGGCCTGGGCATGGGCGGCGAGTACGGCGGCGGCGTCCTCATGGCCCTGGAGTACAGCCCGCCGTCCCGCCAGGGCTTCTTCACCTCACTGGTGCACATCGGAACCCCGGCCGGGGTCCTGATCCCGGTAGGTCTGGTGACCGTCCTGGACAGCACACTTCCCGCGGGCTCCTACGACTCCTGGGCCTGGCGGCTGCCCTTCCTGGTCAGCATCCTGCTCGTCGGTGTCGGCGTCTGGATACGGCTGCACGTCACCGAGAGCCCCGAGTTCGTCAAGATGCGGCAGGACCGCGAGGTCCAGAGCCTGCCGGTGCGCGAGGTCTTCACCCGGCGCACGCGGACGGTGGTCCTCTCCGTGCTCGCCAAGATCGCCGAGAGCGGTCTGTTCAACATCTACTACGTGGTGGCGATCACCTACGTCACCACCGAACTCGACCTGCCCAAGGGGCCGGTGCTGCTGGCCGTCCTCATCGCCTGCGCCGTCGAGTGCCTCACGCTGCCGGTCTTCGGAGCCCTGTCCGACCGCATCGGCCGGCGCAAGGTGTACGTCGCGGGCGCGCTCTTCCAGGCCGTCCTCGCGCTGCCCTTCTTCCTGCTGATCGAGACCGGCGAGTTCTGGGCGTACACCCTCGGCATGACCCTCGGGCTCGGTATCGGACACGGCGCGATGTACGGAGCCCAGGGCGCCCTCTTCTCCAACCTCTATCCGGTCAATGTCCGCTACACCGGGCTCTCCGTCACCCAGCAGATCGGCGCCACCCTCGGCGGCGGGCTCTCCCCGCTCATCGGCACGGCGCTGCTGTCCGTCGGCGACGGCCACTGGTCCTGGCTGATCGCCTACTGCGTGGGTGTGGCCGTCGTCTCCGGCCTCGCCGCCACCCGGCTCCGGCAGGGCGAGGCGTACGCCGCCCCCGAAGCGGTGACCGCCGAGCGCCGACCCGGGAGCACCGGGACACCCGGGAGCGCCGGGAATCCGGAGACACCCGGGAACCCG
The DNA here is from genome assembly GCF_042714995.1 of Streptomyces sp. NPDC058665. NCBI lineage: Bacteria > Bacillati > Actinomycetota > Actinomycetes > Kitasatosporales > Streptomycetaceae > Streptomyces > Streptomyces sp. NPDC058665. The sequence continues at coordinate 105,880 of NZ_JBHXRX010000012.1, read as the reverse complement.
GAGAGGACCCAGGTCTCGTGAACAGGCTCTTCCTGCCCTCCGACCACGCCGTCGAGCAGGCCCTGACCGGCCTGGTGCTGTCCCACCCCGGCCTGCTGCGGCTCAACGAGGACCCGCTGTACGTCGCCGCCAGACAGCGGCACCCCGCCCGGCGCGTGGGTCTCGTCTCCGGCGGCGGCTCCGGCCACGAACCCCTGCACACCGGCTTCGTCGGCTCCGGCCTGCTGGACGCCGCCGTACCGGGACGCGTCTTCGCCTCCCCGCACAACCGCCAGGTCCTGGCGGCGTCCAGGGACGCCGCCGGCCAGGACGGCGTGCTCCACATCGTCAAGAACTACACCGGCGACCGCATCAACTTCGGCATCGCGGCCGAGCGCCTGCGCGCCGACGGCATCCCCGTACGCCGGGTCCTCGTGGACGACGACCTCGCCACCGAGAGCGACGAGACAGCGACGGGACGACGGGGCACGGGCGCCACCGTGCTGGTCGAAAAGCTGCTGGGCGGAGCGGCCGACACAGGGCTGGGCCTGGACGAACTCGCGTCACTGGGCGCGGAGTTCGCACTGGCCTCCCGCAGTGTCGCGGTCGCGTCCCGGGCCCAGACGTCGTTCTCGCGCGGCGGGGAAGCCTTCGAACTCCCGGACGGGACACTGGAGTACGGCGTCGGCATCCACGGCGAACGCGCGGTGTCCACCCTGGAACACCCCGGATTCGAGCCGCTCGTCGACCGGATGACCCGGCAACTGCTCGACGCCCTGCCGCCGGCCACCGGCTCCGTACTGCTGCTCGTCAACGGCCTCGGCGCGACGACCCTGCTGGAACTCCAGGCGATCCACGCCCGGGTGTCGGGTCTGCTGAAGCGGGGCGGTCCGGACGTGGCCGGGCGGATCGTCGGCACGTTCGTCCCCGCCCTCGACATGAGCGGCTTCTCCCTCACCCTCACCGCGCTGCGCGACGACTGGCACGCGTACTGGCACGCCCCCGCCCACACCCCGGCCTTTCCCACGACGGAGCCGCCCCGATGACCACCGACGCCCTGTCCGTCCTGACCGCCTTCGCCCAGGCGGCCCGCACCGCGCATCCGGCCCTCACCACCCTCGACCAGCTCTCCGGCGACGGCGACTTCGGCGACAACCTCCGCGAAGGGCTCGGCCTCGTCGCCGCCGCGCTGGCGGACCGGCCCGCCGAACCGCCCTTCGCCGTGGCCGCGGCCGTCTTCCTCGACGAGGTGGGCGGAACCAGCGGCCCGCTGCTGGGGCTGCTGTTCCAGGAGCTCGCCCGCGCCCATGCCGCCCATCCCGACGACGGACAGGAGGCCTGGCGGACGGGCGTCCGGGAAGGACTGGCCGCCATCCAGCGGGTCGGCGAGGCCGAACCCGGCGACCGGACCCTGGTCGACACCCTCGCCCCGGCCCGGGACGCCCTGGAAGCGGACGCCGGCCCGAGGGAGGTGGCCGATGCGGCGCTGGCGGGAGCCCGCGCCACCGCGGGCCTGCGCGCCCGACGGGGCCGTGCCTCCTACGTCGGGGAGCGGGCCATCGGCTCGCCGGACCCCGGCGCGCTGGGCATCGCGCTGCTGTTCTGGTGCCGTGCCCGGGTGGCGGGGGACGCGCCGGGCGAGCTGGCCGACCACCTGCCGGACACGGACGCCCTGCGGCGTTGAGTGAACGCCCAGCGGTGTAGGTAAGGATGGGGGCATGCCCAACCGACTCGCGCATGCCACGTCTCCGTACCTTCTCCAGCACGCGGACAACCCCGTCGACTGGTGGCCCTGGGAGCCCGGGGCCTTCGAGGAGGCCCGCCGGCGCGATGTGCCCGTCTTCCTGAGCGTGGGCTACAGCGCCTGTCACTGGTGCCATGTACTCGCCCACGAGAGCTTCGAGAACGAGGCGACGGCGGCATACATGAACGAGCACTTCGTCAACATCAAGGTGGACCGCGAGGAGCGCCCCGACGTGGACGCCGTCTACATGGAGGCGGTGCAGGCGGCGACCGGCCAGGGCGGGTGGCCGATGTCCGTCTTCCTCGACGCGGAGGGTCAGCCCTTCTACTTCGGTACGTACTTCCCGCCCGTGCCCCGGCACGGCATGCCGTCCTTCCGGCAGGTGCTCGAAGGCGTCAACTCCGCCTGGACCGACCGGCGTGAGGAGGTCGGCGAGGTCGCGGGACGGATCGTGGGAGAGCTCGCGGGCCGCTCCCTCGCCCACGGCGGCGGGGGCACCCCCGGCGAGGAGGAGTCGGCCCAGGCGCTGCTCGCGCTGACGCGGGACTACGACGAGAAGCACGGCGGGTTCGGTGGCGCGCCCAAGTTCCCGGCGAGCATGGTCGTGGAGTTCCTGCTCCGCCACCACGCCCGTACGGGGGCCGAGGGCGCGCTCCAGATGGCGGCGGACACCTGCGAGGCGATGGCGCGCGGCGGGATCTACGACCAGCTCGGCGGCGGGTTCGCCCGCTACTCGGTGGACCGCGAGTGGGTGGTCCCGCACTTCGAGAAGATGCTCTACGACAACGCGCTCCTGTGCCGCACCTACGCCCGGCTGTGGCGTGCCACCGGGTCCGATCTGGCGCGGCGCGTTGCGGTGGAGACCGCCGACTTCATGGTGCGTGAACTGCGCACCGCCGAGGGCGGGTTCGCCTCCGCGCTCGACGCGGACAGCGAGGACGGCAGCGGGAAGCATGTCGAGGGCGCGTACTACGTGTGGACTCCCGCGCAGCTCAGGGACGTACTCGGCGAGGCGGACGCGGAGTTCGCCGCGCGGTACTTCGGCGTGACCGAGGCGGGGACCTTCGAGGAAGGGGCCTCGGTGCTCCAACTCCCGCAGGGTGAGGGGGTGGTGGACGCGGCGCGGATCGAGTCCGTGCGGAGGCGGCTCGTTGAGGCGCGGGACACCAGGCCCCGGCCGGAGCGGGACGACAAGGTCGTGGCCGCCTGGAACGGGCTGGCGATCGCCGCGCTCGCCGAGAGCGGCGCGTACTTCGAGCGGCCGGATCTCGTCGAGCGCGCGACCGAGGCCGCCGATCTGCTCGTGCGCGTGCACATGGACGAGACACGGCGCCTGGCCCGTACCTCCAAGGACGGCCGGGTCGGCGCCAACGCCGGGGTCCTGGAGGACTACGGCGATGTCGCCGAGGGCTTCCTGGCGCTGGCCGGGGTGACCGGTGAGGGTGTGTGGCTGGACTTCGCGGGGTTCCTGCTCGACACCGTCCTGGACCAATTCGTCGGTGAGGGCGGGGTGTTGTACGACACGGCACACGACGCCGAGCCGCTGATCCGCAGGCCCCAGGACCCGACGGACAACGCCACGCCGTCCGGCTGGACATCGGCCGCGGGCGCCCTGCTCTCGTACGCCGCGCACACGGGCTCCGAGGCCCACCGCACCGCCGCCGAGGGAGCTCTCGGGGTCGTGAAGGCGCTGGGACCGCGTGCGCCGCGCTTCATCGGGTGGGGTCTGGCCGTCGCCGAGGCGCTGCTCGACGGGCCGCACGAGGTCGCGGTGGTGGGCCCGCGCGGCGACGCGGCGACGGCCGAGCTGCACCGTACGGCGCTGCTGGGTACGGCGCCGGGAGCGGTCGTCGCGGTGGGGGAGCCGGCCGGCGACCAACAGGCGGACGGGGAGGCGGAGTTCCCGCTGCTGGCGGACAGGCCGCTGGTGGCCGGCCGGGCCGCGGCGTACGTCTGCCGGGGTTTCGTGTGCTCCGCCCCGACGACGGAAGTCGACGTGCTGAAGGAGCAGTTGACCGTACGGGTGTAGCGCACCTACAGCGCGAGCCCGCCTTTGAGTGAGTTGAGTGCCCGGTCGATGAGCGCGGCCAGATCGTCCTTCTGGCCGTGCTCGGCCCAGTAGACCGTCACCTCGCGCAGCACCGCCACCACGGAAGCGGTGAAGATCCGCACCTCCAGATCGCCGGTCTCACGCCCCGTACGGTCCGCGACCGCGCGGCTCAGCAGGAGCGAGGTCTCCGCCATCGTCTCGGTCATCCTGGCCCGTACGGCGGGGATCTCCAGCATCACCTTGCCGCGCCGGCGCATCTCGTCGGGCTGCTCCGCGAGGATCGTCTCCACGGCCTGCTTAAGCACGGCCCGCATTGACTCCAGCGGTGGCTCACCGGCCGGCCGGGCGCGGATCGCCGCCTCCATGACCGGGTCGAACTCGTCGGTGAGGACGATGTCTTCCTTCGTCGGGAAGTAGCGGAAGACCGTGGAGGGGGAGACCTCGGCCGCCGCCGCGATCTGCTCGACGGTGGTCGCCTCGTAGCCCTGCTCGGCGACGAGCCGGTACGTCGCTTCGCGGATCGTGGCGCGGGTCTTCAGCTTCTTGCGTTCGCGCAGACCCAGTCGGGACCGCTGCTCGTCGGGTGGGGGAGACGCGGAGGCGGACATGCGGATCATTGTCGGGCATCGAGGCCACCGGCGTCGCGCCATGCGTCCTCGTGAGTGTTTCCATCAAATGGCAGTAACTCTCAAAAGCAGGTCCACGTCAGGAGTGCTGGGACGCCACCAGTGAGATCCCGACGTAGTGCACGACGAACGCGGCGAGCGTGAGTGAGTGGAAGACCTCGTGGAAGCCGAACCAGCGCGGGGAGGGGTTGGGGCGCTTGAGCCCGTAGATCACGCCGCCCGCGCTGTAGAGCAGTCCGCCCGTGACGATCAGGACGAGGACGACGATCCCGCCCGTACGCAGGAAGTCGGGCAGGAAGAAGACGGCCGCCCAGCCCATGGCGATGTAGCAGGGGGTGTAGAGCCAGCGCGGGGCACCGACCCAGAAGACCCGGAAGGCGATGCCGCCCGCGGCGGCGACCCAGACCGCCCAGAGCAGGGTGCGGCCGGTCGATTCGGGCAGCAGCAGCATGGTCAGCGGGGTGTAGGTGCCCGCGATGATCAGAAAGATATTGGCGTGATCCAGCCGTCTGAGTATGGCCTCGCCCCGCGGGCCCCAATTGCCGCGGTGGTACACGCCGCTGACCCCGAACAGCAGGCAGGCCGTGGCGGCGAAGATCGCGCAGGCGAACCGCGCCCTTGTGGTGTCGGCCATGGCGATCAGCGCGATGCCCGCGATCAGTACGGCCGGGAACATTCCCATGTGCAGCCAGCCGCGCATCATCGGCTTGACCGGAGTCGGCAGCTGGATCTCGGTCGGTCCCCCTTCGGGTTGCGGGGGGTTCGCGAGCGAGTCGGACGCGGGAGAAGTCATGTGTTCATGCTACCTACGGAACCGTAGGTAGCAGATGGGGATGGCCGCTTACCCGCCCCCCGTGCCGGCCGTACCTGAAGGGGAGATGGAGTGGTGATGCTCACGTGTGCGGCCCTCTGGACAGATGGGCGCGGGAGTCGGATGATCAAATGAGTGCGGTCGGCACCGGATGAGCGGCAACGAAGCGTCCGGGTCGTAGCCCCCACGGGGCATATACCTGTAAACCCTCATCAAGGAGCAACCGTGGCGCGCGACGCAGAGCTTTCCGGCGGAGACCCCCTCAATCCCGAGGCCCAGGCCGATCCGCGGGCCGGCCGGACCCGTCACCAGGAGCTGCTCTCCTGGGTCGACGAGATCGCGGCTCTGACCCAGCCGGACCAGGTGGTCTGGTGCGACGGCTCGGAGGCCGAGTACGAACGCCTCTGCGAAGAGCTCGTGGCGAAGGGCACGTTCACGAAGCTCGACCCGGTCAAGCGTCCCAACTCGTACTACGCGGCGTCCGACCCCACCGACGTGGCGCGCGTCGAGGACCGCACCTTCATCTGCTCGGAGCGCGAGGAGGACGCGGGCCCCACGAACAAGTGGAAGGCCCCGGCGGAGATGCGCTCCATCTTCACCGGCGAGCAGGGCGTCTTCCGCGGCTCGATGCGCGGCCGGACCATGTACGTCGTCCCGTTCTGCATGGGGCCGGTCGGCTCACCGCTCTCCGCGATCGGCGTCGAGATCACCGACTCCGCCTATGTCGCGGTCTCCATGCGCACCATGACGCGCATGGGGCGGGCCGTCCTCGACGAACTCGGCGACGACGGCTTCTTCGTGAAGGCCGTCCACAGCCTCGGCGCGCCGCTCGCCGATGGCCAGGCCGACGTGCCGTGGCCCTGCAACACCACCAAGTACATCTCGCACTTCCCCGAGGACCGCGAGATCTGGTCGTACGGCTCCGGATACGGCGGCAACGCGCTGCTGGGCAAGAAGTGTTACGCGCTGCGCATCGCCTCCGTCATGGCACGTGACGAGGGCTGGCTCGCCGAGCACATGCTGATCCTGAAGCTCACGCCGCCGCGCGGAGAGTCCAAGTACGTTGCCGCCGCCTTCCCTTCGGCCTGCGGCAAGACCAACCTCGCGATGCTGGAGCCCACCATCTCCGGCTGGACCGTCGAGACGATCGGCGACGACATCGCGTGGATGCGGTTCGGCGAGGACGGCAGGCTGTACGCGATCAACCCGGAGGCGGGCTTCTTCGGTGTCGCGCCCGGCACCGGTGAACACACCAACGCCAATGCCATGAAGACGATGTGGGGCAACTCCGTCTTCACGAACGTCGCGCTCACCGACGACGGCGACGTGTGGTGGGAGGGCATGACCGAGGAGCCGCCCGCGCATCTCACGGACTGGAAGGGCAACGACTGGACCCCGGAGTCCGGGACCCCCGCCGCCCACCCCAACGCCCGCTTCACCGTGCCCGCCGGCCAGTGCCCGATCATCGCGCCCGAGTGGGAGGACCCCAAGGGCGTCCCGATCTCGGCGATCCTCTTCGGCGGGCGGCGTGCCTCCGCCGTACCGCTGGTGACGGAGTCGTTCAACTGGCAGCACGGCGTCTTCCTCGGCGCGAACGTCGCCTCCGAGAAGACCGCCGCCGCCGAGGGCAAGGTGGGCGAGCTGCGCCGCGACCCGTTCGCGATGCTGCCGTTCTGCGGCTACAACATGGGCGACTACATGGCCCACTGGGTCAAGATCGGCGCCACGGCCACGGAGAAGGGCGACGAGTCCAAGCTCCCGAAGATCTACTACGTCAACTGGTTCCGCAAGAACGAGGCGGGGAAGTTCGTCTGGCCCGGCTTCGGCGAGAACAGCCGCGTACTGAAATGGATCGTGGAGCGCCTGGAGGGCAAGGGCGAGGGCGTCGAGTCCCCGATCGGCGTCCTCCCGGCGAAGGGCGCCCTGGACACCGAGGGCCTGGGCCTCTCGGACGCGGACCTGGACTTCCTGCTCACGGTCGACAAGGAGGTCTGGCGCGACGAGGCATCCCTGGTCCCTGACCACCTGAACACCTTCGGTACGCACACGCCGCCGGAGCTGTGGGACGAGTACCACGCGCTGGTGAACCGCCTGTCCTGATCCCCGCGCGCCCCGTCGGCGGGGCGCCCCTGACCACCCTCCGAAACCGGCCCCCGGAGCCCATCCCTCACGGCTCCGGGGGTCTCGGCGCGGGACGCTAGGCTCACGGCTGTGATTCGAGACCTGTACAACATCCGCCCGCTCGCACCTGAGCCGGGCCGCACCCCGCTGACCCCGGACGAGGAACGCCGCACGCGGGCAACGCTGTTCACCGAACTCGGCAACGCCATCGCCGACCACAACTGGACCCGCTTCCCGGCCCACACCCCGGAGGAACGCCAACGCCTGGTCGCCGTCGGCCACATGCTGAGCGCGCACTGGGGCATCCCGGTCACCGTCGAGGCGGAGGACGAGTGCCGGACGCGGCTCTCCCTGCCGGGCCACGAACTGCACCGCGCGGTGACCTGAGCCGTACCGCGCCGACCCCGCCGGACCGCTGACCGCGCCGTACCGCACCGCTGACTGCGCCGACCCCCGCCGGACCGCTGACTGCGCCGACCCGCTGAACCCCGGGCCCCGCCCCCGGGTTGGTCCGCCCCCGCGCCCGCCGCCCACGGCACAGTGGCCCCATGAACGCAGACGCCACGAATCTCCTGACCCATGCCCGCGCGGCGACCAGACTCCCGGCCCGGGACCTGAACCGGGCCCGCCGTTTCTACGCCGAGAAGCTGGGCCTGGACCCGGTGGACGAACGCCCCGGCGGTCTGCTCTACCGCTGCGCGGGCACGGACTTCGTCCTCTTCCAGTCGACGGGAGCCTCACCCGGCACGTTCACGCAGATGGCGCTTGAGGTGGACGACATCGAGACGGTCGTGGCCGAACTCCGGCGCCGGGGCGTGGTGTTCGAGGACGTCGACGTACCCGGACTCCGTACGACGAACGGTATCGCCGAGATCGAGGGCAACTACCCGAGCAAGGGCGCCAGGGGCGAACGCGGCGCGTGGTTCCGCGACAGCGAGGGAAACATGGTGGGCATCGGCGAACCCGTCCACTGACCGCCGGTCCGCGCCGGTTTCCGATGCCGGGGATCGCGTGTGTCGCGTGTATCGCGGGCGTATCGAAAACCGCATACGCCATGGCAACGGCCCGCCGGATCCAATGGAGGTATGAGCCACCACGCATCCCTGTCCGCACCGTCCCGCCGCACGGGCCGGACCGTGCTCCTCGGTCTGCTGATCCTCGGCCTGGCGAGCGCCTTGTTCGCTCTGCGGGGGCCGCTCATGATGCCCGCCCCGATGTGCATGGCCGGGCGGTGGGACCGCTGCTTCGGTACGTTCAACGGTGTGGCGCTCGTCATGGTGGTGACGCTGCCGTTGTCCGCGCTGCTGGTGTGGGCCCTGGCGCACCGTCGGCGGGCCGCCGGTGTCTCCTGGGCGTGGCGGAAGTCGCTGGCCGAGGTGGGCATGGTCCATGGGACGGTGCCGCTCCTGTGGATGACCCTGATGCCAGGCTCCGAGCCCGGCATCGCCCCCGCCCGGGTGAGCCTGGTGCCCCTGCGGGACCTGGTCACGATGGGGACGCTCGGAATCATCGGCAACCTGCTGATCTTCGCGGCGCTGGGGGCCTTCGCCCCGATCCGGTTCGCGGCGCTGGCGTCCGTCCCGCGGACCCTGGCGCTGGGTGCGGGCTGCTCGATCCTGGTCGAGACCGCGCAGTACGTCCTGCGGCTGGACCGGGTGTCCTCCGTGGACGACGTACTGGTCAACGCCACCGGCGCCGCACTGGCCGCGCTGGTGTCACGCCCCTGGTGGCACCCCCCGGCACAAACGCCCTCGGACCCGCTCCCCCCTTCCGCTGCTTAGGCTTCAAACATGCGCGTACTGATCGTGGAGGACGAGCCCTACCTGGCGGAGGCCGTCCGGGACGGGCTACGGCTGGAGGCGATAGCCGCCGACATCGCGGGCGACGGCGACACCGCCCTGGAACTGCTCGGCGCCAACTCCTACGACCTCGCGGTCCTCGACCGCGACATCCCCGGCCCCTCCGGCGACGAGGTCGCCCGGCACATCGTCGCCTCCGGCAGCGGCATCCCGATCCTCATGCTCACCGCCGCCGACCGGATCGACGACAAGGCGTCCGGGTTCGAGCTCGGCGCCGACGACTACCTCACCAAGCCCTTCGAGCTGCGGGAGCTCGTCATGCGGCTGCGCGCGCTCGACCGCAGGCGCGCGTACGCCCGGCCCCCGGTCCGCGAGATCGCGGGCCTGCGCCTCGACCCCTTCCGCCGGGAGGTCTTCCGTGACGGACGCTACGTCGCGCTCACCCGTAAGCAGTTCGCCGTACTCGAAGTCCTCGTCGCCGCCGAAGGCGGTGTCGTCAGCACCGAAGACCTGCTGGAACGGGCCTGGGACGAGAACGCCGACCCCTTCACCAACGCCGTCCGCATCACCGTCTCCGCCTTGCGCAAACGGCTCGGCGAACCCTGGATCATCGCCACGGTGCCGGGTGTCGGCTACCGCATCGGAAGCACGCGTGCGTAGACGCCCAGGACTCAGCGTCCGACTGAAACTCACCCTCAGCTACGCCGGGTTCCTCGCCGTCGCCGGCGCTCTCCTGCTGGCGGTCGTGTGGATGTTCCTGCTGCGCTACGTCCCCGACAACGCCCAGGGCCTCCTCGGGATCTCGCCCAACCGCTACCTCCTCGTGCGCACCTTCGCCCCCGCAGCGGCCGTGGCGATGGCCTTCCTGCTCGTGTTCGGCCTCGTCGGGGGATGGTTCATCGCGGGCCGGATGCTCGCACCGCTCACCCGGATCACGGCGGCGGCCCGACTGGCCGGGACCGGATCGCTGTCCCACCGGATCCGTATGGAAGGCCGCCAGGACGAATTCCGGGAATCCGCCGACGCGTTCGACACCATGCTCGAACAACTTGAGTCGCACGTCGCCGAACAGCGGCGGTTCGCCGCGAACGCCTCCCACGAACTGCGCACTCCGCTGGCCATCTCCCAGACACTGCTCGATGTCGCCCGCAGGGACCCCACGCGCGACCGGGCCGAACTCCTCGAACGCCTGCGGGTGGTCAATACCCGCGCGATCGACCTCACCGAGGCCCTGCTGCTGCTCAGCCGCAGCGACCGGGGAAACTTCACCCGCGAGAGCGTCGACCTCTCCCTTGTCGCCGAGGAGGCCGCCGAAACGCTGCTCCCCCTCGCCGAACGGCGCGGAATCACCCTCGACGTCACCGGCACGCCGACCCGGACCAGCGGCTCGGCGGAACTCCTGCTGCGGATGATGACGAACCTCGTCCAGAACGCCATCGTCCACAACCTCCCCGCGGGAGGCACGGTGACGGTCCACACCGAAGACCACCCCGGCGCGAGCGTGATCCGGGTCGAGAACACGGGCCCTTCGCTCCCCCCGGAACTGGTCCCGACCCTCACGGAACCCTTCCAACGCGCCACGGAACGCGCCCGCACGGACGAGCACGCGGGAGTGGGCCTCGGCCTCGCGATAGTCCACAGCATCGCCCGCGCCCACACGGCCACGCTCACCCTCACCCCCCGCCCGACGGGCGGCCTGACGGTGACGGTCCGCCTCCCCCGCTCGCGGTAGTCGCTACGCGACGCGGGTTACGCGGGCGCCCTCCCGACGGCCAGCAAGTGGGAGCTGGCCGCGAGAAGTTCGGGATAGGGCTCGGCCATCCGCGCCGCCGTCAGAACGGACTCGAAGAGAGCTCCACTCGGGTCGGGACCCGCGTGCTGCTCCACGGCCTTGAGGATGGACCACGCCGGTCCCTCGATCCCGAACACCGCCACGTCCACGAGGCCGACATCGCGCAATTCCCCGGCGAGTTCCTCGGCGCGGTGGAAGTAGGCGAGGGTGAAGCCGCGCTTGCCGTCGTGAACAGCCGTGCGGAGGATCGCGGAGATCGACGTCTGCATCCGCTCGGTATGCAGGTGCGCGTACGCGGTGTGCTCGAAGAGCGAGGCATACCTGTTGATCGCCCCGGCAGCCACCAGCCCACCGGGCCGCACCACACGCCGCGCCTCGGAGAGTGCCTGCCACCGGTCTGCCTTGTCGGGAAGGTGGTAGAGGGGCCCCAGCAGCTGCACCACGTCGTAGCTGGCATCCCCAGCCTCCAGCGCGCGGGCGTCCCCCAGCGACGAGGGACAGACTTTGGCTGCTTGCTCGACATGCCGGGCGACCGGGTCGATCAGGTCGACGTGATACCCGTCATCGACCAACCACCGGGCATGAACGCCCGTGCCACCTCCTACGTCCAGCACACGGGCGGGCGCCGGCGGGAGGAAGCGCCGTAGGAGCTCCCGCGTTCGCAGCAGTTCGAGCCGTCCGTCTGCCGACACGCTCAGCCGGGCACTCTCGTCGATGACCTGCGAGTAGAAGTGCTCGATCTCTGCTGCCAGCTCTGGCTTCGACATGGAATCAGTATTATGTGTACCGGTGGACCAGTCCAGAACAGCTATCCGCAAGGGGACCCATGGCGCTGTTGAAATACGAGGAAATCGCGGAATCGCTGCGCGCTCGGATCGCGGCAGGAGAGTTCGATGGTGAGATCCTGCCGTCCGGGCGTGACCTGGCGGAGCAGTGGTCGGTTTCGCGAGCCACCGCCATCAAGGCTATGGACGTCCTGCGGAGCGACGGCGTGGTGGAGGCCAGGCAGGGTACCGGCTTCGTCGTCGCCGAGACTCCCGTTGCGCGACCTGCGGGTGCCCGCCGGGCGGGATCGACACGCGTGACCGGCGGCATGCCGTTCCTGCGTGTAGGTGAGCCCGACTGGGCCGCGCCGCCGGCGCACGTGGCTACAGCGCTCGGAATGGACGCCGAGGTGAAGGCTCTGCGCCGGGTGCGCCTGCTGCAACTGCCCGACGGTAGCCCTTACAGCTATGTGCAGGCGTGGTTCCCGCCCGACGTGGCTGAGCCGTCGCCGCGGCTGACGCAGACGGCCCCTATCGCGGAAGGAACGACGCGGTACGTGCGTCGGCAGACCGGCCGATTCCCCGTGGAGGGGGTGGATGTGACCACCGTGCGCCTGGCGACGGAGGAGGAGGTCTCGCACCTCGCGCTCTCGGAACCCACCGCAGTGGCTGTGGTGCTGCACACGGCCTACGACCAGGAGCAGCGCCCGCTCGTCTGCGAGGAAGGTGTCACGCCGGGTGCACTCTACGAACACGTGGAGACATATGTGATGTAGCCGCATCGAGGATGCGGGCTGGGCCGGTGGACCGGTCCAGACTGACTCTTGTGTCGCTGACGCACACGGAACGTACTTGCTCCCTCACGATCCGAGGTCCCGATGGCTGTGACCGCCACCGCTCGCCCGACCCTCACCGAGCAGCCCGGCTACACCCAGACTCTGCGGTGCGCAGCACGGAGCGCCGCCCCGGCCCGATTGCTCGTCCGTACCGCGCTTCAGACCTGGGGCCTGGCACACCTCGCTGATACCGGGGGTCTGGTCGTGACGGAGCTGGTGTCCGACTCCGTCACGCATACGCGTACTTACTCGATCCGTGTAACCGTCTCCCGGCCGAGCGAGACATTCGTGCGCATCGCGGTAGCGGACAGCTCGAAGGCCATCCCGATGCTTCGCGTCTCGGCCGACGGCCATGACGAGGCCGGGCGAGGGCTCGCGATCATCGAGGCTTTGACCTGGCGGTGGGGCACGGACCTTCTTCCTCGGGGGAAACGGGTCTGGGGTGACCTCAGAATCGAGGTCGACCGGTGACTGAGGCCGCGCCCTGGGTGGGTGACCACGTACGTGACGACGTGTCGGGTCGGCTGGCGGTCATCACCGATGTGCGGAGGGGGGCCTACGTCCTGAGGCCCGTACAGGGCCCCGGCGAGTGGATCGCCGAGGATCCCGCACAGCTCCGCTTCATCGCTCCGGCGACCTTGACGCGGCGTACACGTGGGGGAGTCCCTCACGACGGAACCGCCGCCGAAGTCGAAGCCCTTGCCGAGGCCGGGGCCTTCTGGCGTCTGGTCCCCGAATGGGTTCCACGTGATGGATACACGACGCTGAGCCCCGCTGTCCTGCGGGACGTCGAGGCCGGGCTCAGGCGGAAGACACAGGGCTCGATCGAACCGAACAAGGAGGAAGAATCATGAACTTCACCATCGCACCAGCAGCGGACTCTCTCCCGCCGTGGGGAATGCGACGCCTGGTTCCGCTGCGAAACGGCGCGCCCTCCCGTTGGCGGTACGCGGGCCTCGATCCCCGTACCCAGACCGGCCGTTGGGTGGGCGACGACGGTGTGGTGACGCCCGCCGAACTGGGGAAGCACGGCACTTCCGTGAACACGTACCCGCCGACTCAAGTCGGAAAAGACGGCAAGATGGACTCCGACAGCGGCCATGACGCGACGCAGGATTAGGGGCGACGGCGTGAAGGGACGCCCGGTGCTGGTCGCGACCGAGTACGAGGACGCGACAGCCGATCTGGTTGTCGCGGAGCTGAACCGGCGCCGGGTGCCCGTGCTCCGGTTCGACCCCGGTCGGGACTTCCCGGCATCCGCCGTGCTCGCATCTCGTACGGGAGCGGCGGGTTGGGGCGGACGTCTCACCGTTGGGGAACGAACGGCAGACCTCGCAGATGTCCGCGCCCTCTACCATCGGCGCCCCAGCGCCTACGCGCCCAACGCCCATGATCAGACAGCCGACTTCATCGCGAAGGAGAACCGGCGTGGGCTCGGTGGAGTGCTCGCCGCCCTCTCCTCGTGCCTCTATCTGAGTCATCCGCAGGCCATTGCCCGAGCCGAGTACAAGCCTGCTCAACTCGCGGCGGCGATCCGGGAAGGATTCAACGTTCCGACGACCCTGATCACGAACGACCCCGCGGAGGCTCGCGCTTTCGCGCGGGAACATCGCACCGTCTACAAGCCGTTGCACGCCGGGGCGTACCACGTCGACGGTGAGCCCGCCGGCATCTGGGCGGCCCCCGTCGAGGCCCATGACATCGACACCGCCGTGAACAGGTGCGCGCACCTCTTCCAAGTCCGGGTACCGAAGACGTCCGACGTGCGTGCCGTTGTCGTGGGCCAGGAAGTCTTCTGTTGCCGGATCACGGCTCCGCGAGGCGTGGTGGACTGGCGTGCCGAGTACCGGAATCTGAGGTACGAGGCGGTCGAGTGTCCCGACGGCGTCCGGCTCCCGCTTCTTCGTTTCCTCGCCGGATTCGGCCTCAACTTCGGAGCCTTCGATTTCGCCGTGTCGGCGGACGACGAATGGTGGTTCCTCGAATGCAATCCCAACGGGCAATGGGCCTGGCTCGAAGAGGCGTCCGGCCTCCCAATCACATCGGCGATCGCGGACCTTCTGGAGATCGGAGAGCGTACAAGTGGCTGACAGCGGAGCTTCGTCGCGGGAACTACGGGCGGATCTGGTGCGGCGTCTCACAGAGCGTGGGACGCTACGGAGTCCCCGGTGGCGGGACGCGCTGACCGCCGTGCCCCGCGAGCGGTTCCTGTCCGACGGGTGGTTCGAGTACGACGACGGCGGCTGGTACCGGCCCGTCTTCCTCGGTGGGAGTCCGGAGCGGCTCGGGCGGGTCTACGAGGACGACACCCTCGTCACCCAGGTCGCCGAGTCCGTCGTCCCGCGTCAGGTCGAGGGGCGAATCTCCCATCGGCCCTCCTCCTCGTCCACCATGCCCGGGCTCGTCGTCCGCATGCTGGAGGCGTCTCGGGTGGCCGACGCCATGCGGGTGCTTGAGGTCGGAACCGGTACGGGCTATTCCACTGCCCTCCTCACTCACGCGCTCGGCGACGACAGCGTGACGTCCGTCGAGGTGGACGCCGATGTCTCGGCTCGGGCCGGGACGGCGCTCGGGGGGCTCGGGTACTGGCCCCGTCTTGTGGTGGGCGACGGACTGGAGGGGCATCGCGCCGGTGCGCCGTACGACAGGGTCATCGCCACCTGTGGGGTTCACACCGTGCCGTACGACTGGATCACGCAGACCCGGCCCGGCGGGGAAATCCTGGTGACGGTCGGCGGCTGGATGAATGCCTCCGAGCTGGTGCGGCTGACCGTGGCCGAGGACGGCACGGCGAGCGGGCCCGTACTTGGCGGGCACGTCTCCTTCATGCTCGCGCGGCCCCAACAGCCGCCCCCACTCGGGTTGTTGCCCGATTTCGATACGGCGGAGGTGGAGCCCACCGATGTCGGTGGTGATGCGCTGGACGACTGGACAGCACGCTTCGTCGCACAGTTCGCGGCCCCGCGCGCACAGTGGTTCACGCTGTCGCGCGACGGCCGGGACGAGCGTGTGCTCATCGACGTCGAAGCCGGTGCATGGGCGGTGCTGTCCGAGAAGGACGGGCGGTGGGTGGTCCGGCAGGGCGGGCCGGGTTCGGTACGACTGTGGGACGCGGTGGCGGAGTTGGTCACCCGTTGGCGACATGCCGGCCAACCGGCCGGAGGGCGATTGACGCTCCACGTGGGGCCGGACAGGCAGTCGATCGGTTGGTGATCAGCAGCGCGGTCGGATGACCACGTCCAGCAGCGGCTCCGCGGGAGAGCGCCGTTGGGTGCTCTTGTACTTCGAGTGGGGCGGGCGCGTACTTGTACGGCAGGGTGGAGTACGCCCCCGAGCGATACAAGCAGCAGATGCGGTCGAGCAAGAGCGGGGGATTCGCCGACGTGTTCCGGATGAACATCATGAGCACCCGCTCCTCCGCGGTGGTCATCGACGGCTGGAAAGTCACCGACGTCACATGCGGGAAGAGCACCGCGCAGACCATCGTCGAGATTCCCCCACAGGGCGGAGCCACCTACGAGGGGCTCCAGCTGCACATTCCGCCCTTCGCCGGGGAACCGGTGGTGTCCGATGACGCCGAGGGGCAGGGCGAGCCCTACTTCCGCACCCGCTATATCGAGGTCGGAGGCGGCTAGGGCGTGTTTGAGAAGTAGCGTCGTCCGCCCATCGGGCGGGGCCCACGGCGTCTGGTGCGTGCGATCGCAAGGCGGAGGATCATCCTCGTACTGGACGTACTTGGATGACTCCGACAACGCGGCGAGCGCGCGTGCCAGGCGTCGTGGGCCAGACGGGACTTCTCAAACACGCCCTAGCCCTCGGCCGGACTCAGGGTGCAGGCGATCGCACCACCGGGGCAGACGTGCGAGTGGGGCGTCAAGGTCCGCTACACCGACTCCTACCAGAACACTCGGTGGGTCCAGCTGAAGGACAACAAGGGCAAGGCCCTGCGGATCCGCACCGAGTCCCCTTCCGCGCACACCACGCAGAGGTGGGTTTTCATCGTCGCCCCCTGGCGGCTGTGCGACCGCGCGTCCGAAGCCTTCGGTATGGAGAGTTGCGTCCGCTAGGAGCTGTCGCGTAAACGATCTCCTTCTCAACAGCGCCGGGGGTAGTCAGGGTGATCGGCGTAAGGTGACGCGAGGTCGAGCAGGTCATCGCATGGCCAGGTCTCGCCGTCGTACTGGCAGTCATCGCGGTTGTCCCACGGTAGTTCGGGGTCGCCCGTGGCAGGACTGAGCACATGGCGGCTGAGCATGCGTCGCTTGGCCTCCACCTCCCGCAGGACACGAGCGGGGTCGTGCAGCGCGACGTGCAGGGCGATCGTGGGACGGAAGCCGGAGAGTTCTCCCTGGCAGAAGTCGACGGTGTGCCCGTGAGCGGTCCACTCCCCGCAGCCGTCACCGTCGCAGCGTCGGGCCAGGTCGGCCTCTTCATCCAACCGTGTGTGGAGGAACGTCACCAGGTCTTGGCTCATGAGGGTCATCCTGGACGATGTGCCAGGCCCGGTCGCCGGATTTCGGACCTTCGAGGGCGTCGTCACCGGGTGGGCATCCCGCCGTGGGGGCTGTTGACCACGATCGGCACAGACCCTTCAACGAGGTAGGGATGCTCGGGGAAGTAGTCGATGTGGAGGTGACCGCCCTCCTCCGCGGTGGCCATGTCCTGGAGGTTGGCCGCGAGGATCGCCCTGGCGCCGGGATCGCCGCTGATCACCAGGACCTGTCGCGAGGTGTCGAGCTCGATTCGAACCCCGGGGCCGGCAGCCCTCCTGACATCGATCCCCGCCAAGGCATCGCTGTCCGGCGGTGAGGTGGAGCCGATGGACCCGGTGCCCTCTGCCACCGCGGCTGCCAAGCCGGACAGTTCCTTCGCTGAAGCGGTGATATCCACTTCGCCGGACACGGGATCCGCAACGAGTCGCATGGGCGGCACTCCTTCGAGGTTGGAGTTCCATGATGGCGCTGGAGATCCGTGGCGATCCCCTTGCCCGCTCTCAAGGGCCCTGGTGGCGTTCCTCCAAGTAGTGGGTGTGGGACTCCTGGCGGCGGGACTCCGTCTCGTGGATCGCCGTCGCCAGTGCGTGGGCCTCGTCGTGGAGGAGGGTCAGCTGGCGTTCCAGGTGGTGGTCCGGGGGAGCCGCGTTGGGTTGGAGGCGGCTCCACCAGCGGGTGCGGACGTAGGCGTCCACCGATTCCGGGATGTCCTGGCGGATCGCGCGGGACAGGCTGTGCACCGCCTCCGGGTCGGTGATCAGGGCGTCGGCGACCCAGCCCGGGTCCAGCAGGGAGGCGATCAGCTCGTTCAGGTCGCTCAGCCGGGCGGTGGCCTGGGGTGGCAGGGACACCTCGGTCAGATAGTCCCTCAGCGTGGCGAAGTCCCTGCGGAGTTCCTCCAGTTGCTCGGCGGGCTGGGCGAAGTCCGGGGTGTCCGGGCGTTCCGGGGGTGCGATGAGGGCGCCCGCGCCGTACAGGCCCGCGACCACCACCGGCCAGTAGGTGCCCGCCAGGCCGGTGAGGGTCAGGCCCAGGCCCGCCAGGCCGAAGACGCAGCCGGTCAGGTTCTTCCGGGATTCGACGTAGCGCAGGACCCTACTGGTAGCCACGGATCTCCTCGAAGGCGCCGTCCAGGGAGCCCTTGTTCGCGTCGAACAGCCGGCCGCCCGTCAGTGTCGCGATCTCCGTCAGCTCCCGCCGGTCGGAGTCGCCGAACAGGATCGGGAAGACCGGCGTCTGGCGCTGGCCGGCGGGCAGGCCCCGGTAGAAGGCGTCGAAGCCGGGCGCCTCGTCCCCCGCCGTGTTCTCACCGTCCGTCATCAGGACGATCGAGGTGAACGAGGAGACGCCGGACTTCCCGGGACCGCCTATCAACCCGTACGCCTCCTGGAGGCTGCTGTAGATCGCCGTGTCGCCCTGCGCCGAGAGCCCCGCGATGTCCGCGTCGAGCGCGGCGACCGCCGCCGAGGGGTCGGCGGGGTCGACCGTACGCGTACGGATCTGCTTCACGGCCGAGCCGAACGGCATCAGCGTGACCTCCTCCCGCTCGCGGAAGTCGCCCGTCAGCTCGCCCAGCGCCGACTTCAGCCGGGCCAGTCGGGAGCCCTTCATCGAGCCGGAGGTGTCCAGGACGTACACCGTGCGCGAGGGGCGGCGGAGTTTGTTCTCGTACGCGTCGAGGAGGCCGTCGGCCACCGAACGCGAGCCGGGGAAGGGCAGTTCACGGCGGCCTTCCCGGCCGATGCCCTCGGCCGGTTTCACCGAGGTGACCACCGGGCGACGCAATGTCTGTGTGGTGATGGCCTGTTGGGCCTCCGGGCCGCGCAGATACTCCGTCAGATCGCGGCCCGCCTCACGCGCTTCGTCGTCGGCGGAGGTGAGCAGGGTGAACGGGTAGTCGGCCGTCACCACCCCGTCCTTGGGACGGATCACCGTCAGACGTGAGTCGGCGTCGCCGCCCTCGTCGCGGTTCAGGGACAGCAGCACCGACTCGTAGTTCACCATCGCGTCGACCGTGCCGCGCCGCTTGTACGCAGAGGCGAGCCAGCCCGACGAGCCGGAGGTCAGCTCCTGGCCGGCGAAGAACTCCCGGAGCCTCGGCGTCGCCTCGCGGATCTGGCCGTCGGTGAGCGCCGCCTGGGCGCCCGAGAGGCCGGAGGCGACCGAAACCAGCGCGGAGAAGCCCGAGTTGGAGCGGACCGGGTCGGTCATCCCGTACGTCAGTTTCCCCTCGGCCACCGCCCGGTGCACCTGCGACCAGGTGACCGTCTCCGGGTTCCAGCCGAGCCGCGACACCGTCGCCCCCTTGACGCCGAGCGCGACCGGCGAGGTCATCACCGGCGTCTCCGAGGAGATTTTCGAGCCGACCGCCGGGTCCAGCCGCAGATAGTCGTTGGACGACAGCCAGACCGCGTCGTACGCCCCGTCCGCCTTCCCGGAGGAGACGATCTCGGCGCCGTCGAGCGTCCCGACGTACGTCGGAGTCACCGTGATCCCCGTCGCCTCACGGGCCGCGTCCAACACCGGCTTCATGTCGGACAGTTCGCTGGAGGCCAGGACCCGCAGCGTGCGCGCGGGCCCCTTCCCGTCCGGTCCGGGGGAGGAGTCCCCGTCGCCGCCGTCACCCCCGCTCATGCAGGCCGTGCAGGCGATCAGCACGGTGGCCACGGCGGCCCATCCGGCCCCGCGCATGCGGCGCCTCATCTGCGACCGCCGTCGAGCACACCCGGGCCGTCCGCCGAACTCGACCGCGCGCGCTCCACGTACGCGCTCGCTGTCCGGAGCTCGGCCGTCAGGGACTCCACGGTGGCGGCCATCGACTCCGTCGCCTGGATCTTGTACGTGTCGATCGTCTCCAGCGTCCGGTAGATCTGCTGGAACGCCGCGCGCAGGGTCTCGGCCCCCACCGCCGGGTCGGCGGCGATGCGCTGGATCTCGCCGCTCTGCGTGGCGAGCATCTCGGCGTTCCCGCGGATCAGGTCCTCCGTCGTCGAACGCAACACGTTGACCTGCTCGGTCACCTTGCGCTGGTTCTCCAGCGCGGAGGCGAGCATGATCGCGATCCGCAGCGCGGACACGGTCGTGGTCGCGGCCCGGTCGACGCCCTTGATCAGTTCCTCGTTGTTCTTGCGGACGACGTCCATCGCCAGATACCCCTGGGCGCACACCGCGATCTGGGTGAGCAGGTCCTGGTACTTCTGCCGCACCGGGAACAGCACATCGGCGCGCAGCGCGTCCGCCGCCTCGGGACCGGTCATCTGCGTCTCGGCGATCCGCTGCTCGATCGCCCGGTCGAGGGCCTCGGTGAGGACCACGTACTCCTGGAGCTTGCCCATGGTCTCCCACAGGCGCAGCCGCTCGGTGTGCAACGCGGCGTTGTCGCGGCGCAGTTCGTCCTGGCCGCCGCGGAGCGAGCCGACGATCCGGTTCAGCGTGTGCTGCGACGAGGCGTACTTGGCGACGTGGTCGCGGAGCTTGCTGCCGCCAGGGAGCTTGGAGAGCAGCTTGCGCGCGCCGCGCGCCAGCCCGGTGTCCCGCGGGTCCAGGTCCTCGACGGTGCGCCGCAGTTCGACCAGCGAGGACGAGACGCGGCCCTGCGCGTTCTCCCCGTCACTGGCGAGCGAGCGCACGGTGCGGTCCAGCATGCGGTTGGACTGCTGGGCGGCGCCCCGGATGTCGCTCGCCCCCAGGGCGTCGATCTCATGGATCCGCGCGCCGAACTCGGGCGAGCGCGCGTCGAGTCCGGCCAGGGACCCCACGTACTCGGCGGCCCGCCGGGCCATTTCCTCCCGTACGGAGTTGTCGACCGGCACCAGTCCGGCCGCCTGCTCCGAGGGGACCGGCGGCACCGGCTCCGGCGGGGTCAGGATCAGGGCGGGAGCGGCGTCGGCGCCTCCGCCCGGGTGGGATGTGTCGCTGCTCATCTGCTCGTCCCCCGTCATGAACGGGCCCGCTCGGCCATCCTGTGCAGGACCTGGGAGGTCGGCACGGGCGCCTGTCGGACCCCGGTCAGTGTCTGGTTGAGGTAGGTGGTGTGGGCGGCCGTCGCGCCGGTGAACTCGGCGGCGGCGCCCTGCGGCCGGAAGCCGTGTTTGACCGCGAGCTCGCGCAGCCGCTTGTCGGTGGCCAGGACGTCGCCCAGCTCCCGCCCGTCCTCGTTGAGCGGTACGACGGTGTGGTCGCTGGAGACCGTGGTGTCCGGGTAGAGCACCACCAGATCGCCCACGTCCTGCTTCTGGAGCAGCAACGAGGCCACCTGCGACTCGTACACCAGCACCAGCGGATTGCCGACGCCGCTGATGAAGTCGCGGAACGGCGCGTCCGAACTCGTCTGCTGCGCGCCCTGGACGGCGGTCAGCTTCTTGAGGAGTGGAGCTGTACGCTTCACGGCCGCGTCGTCGGTGGCGACCCGGCCGCCGTCGGCGACGTACGACGCCGCCGCGAGATACAGCGCGCCCGAGTTGGACTGGATCGGGTCGGTGCTGGTGATGAAGACGGTGCCGGTCAACTCGGCATGCGCGGCTGACCCCTTGAGCTGCTGCCATGTCTTGTCGGCGCGGGCGGCGGCCAGATACGGGCCCATCCGCAGCGTCCCGCCCGCCGTGCCGTCGAGGGTTGCCAGGCCGTTGTCCGCGAGGACCTTGGCGGCCGACCGGTGCGCCACGACGACCAGCGGCGAGTAGAAGGGCCGGATGGGCGCGCTCGTGATCTTCGACTTCTTCCGCAGCTCGTCGGCCGGGGCCTTGGACGAGGGGAAGGCGAAGTCGAAGCCGTCGAGCGGCAGGTCCTCCATCGCCCAGGAGCCGGATGTCTCCGACTTCACGGTGAATCCCCGGGCAGCCAGGGCTTTCACGACCTCGGGGTCGGCGAAGAACTCCGCCTTCTCCGAACCGATCACTCCGCGCACGGTCTTCGTTGCCGGGCCCGGGTCCTGACTCTCTCGGCCTGCGACGACGGTTGCTGCTACCCCGCCGATCAGCAGCACCGCCAGGACGATTCCCACGATGCGTTTCACATGCGCAGAGTGCTCCCGGAAACCCACATTCCGCGCCGCGTCAGGTGGACGGAAGGTGAAGTACCCGTCCCGTTAAGGAACGTTGAACGTCAGCGGGCGTCCACGAGCCGCGGCTCGTGCAGCGCGGCCGTGTGCGCGTCCATCTGTTCGGCCGCGAGGATCGCCGCGGCCGTGTCGGCGCGCGAGGCGGCGACCACGAGCGCCCGGCCGGCCAGGGCGAGCGCGCGCCGGTGCAGCTCGGCCGCGTCGGCGTCGGAGGTGCCGGAGGTGTCGGAGGTGTCGGAGGTGTCGGAGGTGTCGGCTTCACGAGAGCGGGGCGCGCGGATCGGCGCGGCGCCCCGCAGCCTGGTCACCTGCTGGGCGATCAGCCCTGCCGCGTCGTCGAGCCCGAGGTCGTCGGTGACGGTCAGCAGCGCAGCGAGATGCCCGGCGAGCTGGATGTCCAGCTCCTCCTCGCGGCTGCGGTGCGGAAAATCGGTGTCGGCCATCGAGTGGACCGACTTGGTGCGGATCGGCTCATACATGGGGATGGCCTCCTGGTGTCGTCAGGAAGCCATCCTACATTGGAATCAGTCTAAAGTTGAGTCGAGTCAATCCTCGACGGTTGAGCCGGGGCGGGCCCCCAGCGGCCCGGCTGACGCTACGGCTGCGAGTAACCGTCCAGGAAGTTCCCGATCCGGGTCACCGCGTCCGCCAGCTCCGGCGCCGCCGGAAGCGTCACGATCCGGAAGTGATCGGGCTCCGGCCAGTTGAAGCCGGTCCCGTGCACGACCATGATCTTCTCGCGCTGCAGCAGATCGAGGACCATCTGCCGGTCGTCCTTGATCTTGAAGACCTTCGGATCGAGCCGGGGGAAGAGATAGAGCGCGCCCTTCGGCTTGACGCAAGTGACGCCCGGGATCTGCGTCAGCAGATCGTACGCCGTGTCCCGCTGCTCCAGGATGCGTCCGCCCGGCAGGACGAGTTCGTTGATCGACTGCCGCCCGCCCAGCGCCGTCGCCACCGCGTGCTGCGACGGCATGTTCGCGCACAGCCGCATGTTGGCCAGGATCGTCAGGCCCTCGATGTACGAGGTCGCGTGCGTCTTCGGTCCGCAGACCGCCAGCCACCCCGAGCGGAAGCCCGCGACGCGGTAGTTCTTCGACAGGCCGTTGAAGGTGAGGGTCAGCAGGTCGGGCGCGAGGCTGGCCGTCGGGGTGTGGGTCGCGCCGTCGTACAGGATCCGGTCGTAGATCTCGTCCGAGCAGACGATCAGGCCGTGCCTGCGAGCGATCTCGGTCAGCGCGAGCAGCATCTCGTCGCTGTAGACCGCGCCGGTGGGGTTGTTCGGGTTGATGATCACGATCGCCTTGGTACGGTCGGTGATCTTGCGCTCGACGTCGGCCAGGTCCGGCATCCACTCCGCCTGCTCGTCGCAGCGGTAGTGCACGGCCGTGCCGCCGGCCAGGGAGACGGACGCCGTCCACAGCGGATAGTCCGGCGCCGGTACGAGAACCTCGTCCCCGTCGTCGAGCAGTGCCTGCATCGACATCTGGATCAGCTCGGACACGCCGTTGCCGAGGTAGATGTCCTCGACGTCGAGCTCGATGTTCTTGGTCTGGTAGTGCTGCATGACGGCGCGGCGCGCGGAGAGCAGCCCCTTGGCGTCGCCGTACCCGTGCGCGTCGCCGAGATTGCGGAGGACGTCCTCCAGGATCTCGGGCGGGCACTCGAAGCCGAAGGCCGCCGGGTTCCCCGTGTTGAGCTTGAGGATGCGGTGGCCTGCTGCCTCCAGCCGCATCGCCTCGTCGAGGACGGGACCCCGGATCTCGTAACAGACATTGGCGAGCTTGGTTGACTGGATGACCTGCATGACCGTGAGCTTACGACCGGGTTACCGGGGGCGCCTGGTGTTTTTGACCACGTCCGTCCGCACTGTGAGACGGGCGGGCCCGGGATCACCCGCCGGGCCCCGCATTTTGTTGAGGCAGTGTTCACCGGAGAGGCCCGGTCAGTTCACCCGGCCAGCGGAGGTCCGCACAACGCTGAGCACTCATGAAGAAGCGCAGCACACTCCTTGCCCTGGCCACCGTCACGGTCATGGCCGCCACCACCGCTCTGCTGCCGTCGGCGCAGGCCACCGGCTCGCACGGGGGCGGCCACGGCCACGGGAAGCCCGGCCATCAGGGCGGCACGCTCGACCTGACCCTGCTCGGCCGCTACGAGAGCGGCAAGTTCGACGAGGGCGGCGCGGAGATCACCGCGTACGACTCCCGGACCCGCAAGGTCTTCACGATCAACGCGCAGGCCGGCACCGTCGACATTCTCGACATCCGGAATCCTGCCAAGCCCCGTAAGACCGGCGAGCTCGTCACCCCGGGCGCCAACAGCGTGAGCGTCCACGACGGTCTGGTGGCCGTCGCCCAGCAGGCCGAGGCCAAGACCGACCGGGGCACGGTCTCGTTCTTCCGCGCCTCCGACGGCCGCAAGCTGAAAGAGGTACGGGTCGGCGCCCTGCCCGACATGGTGACGTTCACCCCGAAGGGTGACCGCGTCGTCGTCGCGAACGAGGGCGAGCCCGACTCGTACTGCGCGCCGGGCGGCACCGAGGCCGCCGGGATCGACCCTGTCGGCTCGGTCGGCGTCATCGACCTGGACCGGGGCCGCGGTCGCGACGGCGAGCTGCGCCGCGCCACCGTGCGCACGGCCGGTTTCGAGAAGTGGGACCGCGAGAAGAAGGAGCTGAACCGCGACGGCGTCCTGATCTACGGCCCGAACGCCTCCGTCAGCCAGGACATCGAGCCCGAGTACGTGGCCGTGTCGAAGGACGGCCGCACCGCCTGGGTCACCCTCCAGGAGAACAACGCGCTCGCGCTTGTCGATCTGCGCCGCGCCGAGGTCGAGAAGATCGTCCCGCTCGGCGAGAAGGACCACTCCAGGCCCGGCAACGGCCTGGACGCCTCCGACAAGGACGGCGTCAACATCCGCACCTGGCCGGTCAAGGGCCTCTACAAGCCCGACGGGATCCACGCCTTCGGCGCGCGCGGCGGCGAGTACACCGTCAGCGCCAACGAGGGCGACGCCCGCGACTGGGACTGCTTCGCCGAGGAGGTGCGGGTCAAGGACGTCGAGCTGAACCCGAAGGTCTTCCCGGACGCCGCCGCGCTCCAGGAGGACGACGCGCTCGGCCGCCTCAACATCACCAGCACCTCGCCCACGGACAGCCAGGGCCGGGTCACCGAGCTGAACTCGCTCGGCGGCCGTTCGATCTCCGTACGCGACGAGCGCGGCCGGCTCGTCTGGGACTCCGGCGACGACCTGGAGCAGCTGACGGCGAAGGCGTTCCCGGCGGACTTCAACACCGACAACGCCGAGAACGACCCCGACAGCCGCAGCGACAGCAAGGGCCCCGAGCCGGAGGGCATCACCACCGGATCGGTGCGCGGCACGACGTACGCCTTCGTCGGCCTGGAGCGGCCGGGCGGCATCGCGGCGTACGACCTGAGCGACCCGCGCCGCCCGAAGGCCGCCGGTTACGTCAACTCCCGTGATTTCGCGGGCGACCCGGAGGCCGGCACGGCGGGGGACCTGGGACCGGAGGGCGTGCTCTTCGTCCCGGCGAAGGACAGCCCGACGGGTGACGCGCTGCTGGTCGTCGGCAACGAGGTCAGCGGTACGACGGCGATCTACCGGGTCCGCTGAGGCGGCGAAGGCGGCAGGTCACCCGGCGACGGCGCGCAGCGCGCCCGGCCTGCGGCCCGCGAGCGCGTCCAGCGCCGCGGCCGTGGGCTCGTCCGCCGGCAGATGGACGACGAGGCGGAAACCGTCCCCCTCGGGCAGCTCCAGGGTCTCGTCCGCCAGCCGCAGCTCACCCGCACCGGGGTGCGTCAGCCGACGTACCCCGGTGTGCTCGGGTGTACGCAGGGGCTGCTTCCACCGTTCGGTGAACCCGGCGCCCGCCAGCAGGGTCAGCTCATCGACGAGCGCGATCAGATCCGGGTCGTCCGGCAGGGAGTCGATCCTGATCCGGGCGATCAGATCGTCGGCGACGCGCTCCCACTCCGGGTACGCGTCGCGGGCCCGGGGATCGGTGAACATGAACCGCGGCAGGCTCGGCACGGGCGGTTCCAGCAGGCCCAGCGGGCCGAAGAGCCGCCCGTAGCCGCCGGTGCGGGCGACCACCTCGCCCAGCCGGTTCAGCAGCACGGCCGGCGCGGGCTCCAGCTGGTCGAGCAGGGCGCGCAGCGTGGGCCGCACCTCCCGGTCCGGCGGGCGGACCGTGCCGAGGCAGAGCTTGCGGCTGCCCATCGTCAGCTTCATGACATGCATCAGCTCGCCGCGCGCCTCGGTGGACAGCCGCAGCGCGTCGGCCAGCGCCGACAGGATCTCCGGGGAGGGGTGGCGGTCCCGGCCCTGCTCAAGCCGGGCCAGATACTCGACGCTGATCCCGGCGAGCATCGCCAGCTCGGACCGGCGCAGGCCGGGCGTACGGCGGCGGCTGCCGGCGGGCAGTCCCACGTCGGCGGGGCTCACGCTCTCGCGTCGCGACCGGAGGAACCGGCCAAGCTCACTGTCGCTCACCCGGGCAAATGTACGCCCGCGCGGGGGCGGATCGTAGCCCTCGCACTACCAGCCTCGTCCCGGCCTTCCTCCCGGCCGCCGGGGGGCACAGGGTGGGTCCGGACACCGGACCCCGGGCCGTGTCCGCAAAGTCCCGTACGTCTTCCGAGAGGCCCCCCGTGTTCATCGCCCACGCCGTCGTCGGCATCCTGCTCGCCGTCGCGCTCAGCGGCTCGGCATTCGCCATGGCGACCCGCAACGCCACGATCACCGCCAACATGACGAAGCTCGGCATACCGGACTCCTGGCTGCCGAGGCTCGCCTCACTCAAGGCGGCGGGCGCCGTGGGCCTGATCGCCGGTCTCTGGATCCCGTTCATCGGAGCGGCGGCGGCGATCGGCGTCGTCCTGTACTTCCTGGGCGCGGTCTACTACCACGTCAAGGCGAAGGACTACGTGATCGCGCCGCCGGCCGTCTTCGTCGTCCTGGCCGTCGCCGCGCTGGTCACACGGCTCACCACCGCGTAGCCGCCGGGGCCCCGGGGCTCAGTCCGTACGCCGTACCGACCGTCCCGCCAGTACGTCCGTGCGCCGCCCGTCCTCGATCACGAAGCGGCCGTCGATCAGTACGTGCGGGACGCCCACCGGGAGGGTGCGCGGCGCGGCGAAGGTCGAGCCCGCCGCCACCGTCTCCGGGTCGAAGAGCACCAGGTCGGCGCGGTAGCCCTCGCGGACCAGGCCCCGGTCCTTCAGCCGCAGGCGCGCCGCCGGGCGCGAGGTCAGATGCGCCACGCACTCCTCCAGCGACAGCACGCCCAACTCCCGTACGTACCGGCCGAGATACATCGGGAACGTGCCGTACGCGCGCGGGTGCGGTTTCGCGCCCTGGAGGATGCCGTCGCTGCCGCCCGTGTGCACCCGGTGGCGCATGATCTCCCGCACGTTCTCCTCGTGCCCGACGTGCTGGAGGATCGTCGAGCCGAGCCGGTCGTCGATCAGCAGCCTGCGGGCGGTCAGCCAGCCGCTCTCGCCGCGCAGCCGCGCCGTCTCGGCGATCGTCCGGCCGACATGAGCCGTGAGGGCCGGGTCGGCGACGCCGGAGATCTCGATGGTGTCCCACTCGATGGGCACCCCGTGGCAGCCGTCGGCGCCGATCTCCTCCATGTGATGGCGGATCCGCTCCGCCGTCGACGCGTCCCGCAGCCGCTCCAGGATCGCGTCCTGGCCGCCCGCGCTCGCCCAGCTGGGCAGCATCGCCACGAGCGTCGTACAGCCCGGGGTGTAGGGATAGGTGTCGAGCGAGATGTCGGCGCCGTCGTCCAGCGCCTTGTCCAACAGACCGATCAGATCAGGTGCCTTGCCCTTGTTCACGCCGAAGTTCATGGTGGCGTGGGCGAGATGGAGTGCGCAGCCGGCGGTCCGCGTGAGGTCGACCATCTCCTCGTACGCGCGCAGGGCGCCCGCGCCGTAACTGCGGTGGTGCGGGCAGTAGTAGCCGTCGTAGCGGGCCACCACCCGGCACAGCTCGGTGAGTTCGGCGTCGTCCGCGTACATGCCGGGGGTGTACGTCAGCCCCGACGACATGCCGACGGCACCCTGCTCCAGGGACTCCGCGACCAGTCGCCGCATCCGGTCCAGCTCGGCGGCGGTCGCCGGGCGGTCGTCCTGGCCCACCGCGTACATCCGCACCGTGCCCTGCGGCACGAGATAGGCCGCGTTGACGGCGATGCCCCGGCCGTCGAAGCCGTGGTCGAGCCGGTCCAGATACTCGCCGACCGACCGCCAGTCGAAGTCGACCGAGGTGTCCCCGGGCGCGCCGCCGTTCCAGCCGGTGATGGCCCTGCGGACCTCGGTGAGCGTGGCGTCGTCCACGGGGGCGTACGAGAGCCCGTCCTGGCCGATCACCTCCAGGGTCACGCCCTGCGCGGCCTTCGCCGAGTGGTCGGGGTCGCGCAGCAGCGCGAGGTCGCTGTGGGCGTGCATGTCGATGAAGCCGGGGGCGAGGGCGAGGCCGCCGGCGTCCAGGGTCCGCGCTCCGGAGAGCCGGGGCGCGGCGCCCGGCGCCGCGGGCCGGATCTCGGCGATCCGGCCGTCGGTGATCCCGACGTCCGCCCGGTAGGAGTCCTGGCCCGTGCCGTCGACGACAGTCACGTCCCGTATGACGAGGTCCATGGCGCGTGGCTCCTAGAAGAACGTACGGATGAAATCGGTGACCGTGCCGTCCGCGTCCGCCAGCGGGATCAGCTGCCACTTGTCGAACGACGTGCAGGGATGCGAGAGACCGAAGCCCACCCAGTCGCCGACCTCGATCACCGCGTCGGGAGAGGTGTGCAGCTTGCCGTGCTGGTCGGACAGGCCCGTGACCGTGATGCCGCGCGCCGGGCGGATCTCGCCGGTGCGCGCGTCGCGCACCACCTGCGCCTCCGGCAGGTCGAGGTCGTACGCCGCGTCCCGCTTGCCCGCGTTGACGAACGCCTGCTCGGCCGACGGGCGTGAGATCACCTGGGCCCAGAGCCGGAAGGCCGGCTGGAGCGCGCCCTCGGCCGGGATCCGGTTGAAGGGGGTCAGGCGCTTGTAGTGGCCGTCGTCGTGCGAGACGTACGCGCCGGAGCGCAGCAGTTTCAATACGGGCCGGGACAGCACCGGGATCTCGGCGAAGACGTCCGCGACCGCGTCGAACCACGCGCTGCCGCCGGCGCTGACGACCACCTCGTCCACGGTCCCGGAGAACCGGCCCGCCGCGTCGAACTCGGCGGCCAGCGCGGTCAGCCGGCGCAGCCACGCGCGTACGGAGTCGTTGTCGGCCTGCGGCACCTCGCCCTCGTAACCGGCGACGCCGACCAGCCGCAGCGTGCCGGTGGCCGCCACGGCGTCGGCGACCCGCGCGCACTCCGCTTCCTTGCGGACACCGGTCCGCGCGCCGTCGCCCGCGCCCAGCTCCACGACGACGTCCACGGGGCGCGAGCCGCCCGCCGCGCGCAGCGCCTCGTCCATCAGCTCGACGCCGCGCACGGAGTCGACGTAACAGATGAAGCGGAAGCCCGGGTCGCCGTCGAGCTCGGCGGAGAGCCAGCGCAGCGCGACCGCGTCGACGACCTCGTTGGCGAGGAAGATCCGCTGGATGCCGAACGCCC
Source organism: Streptomyces sp. NPDC058665 (assembly GCF_042714995.1). NCBI lineage: Bacteria > Bacillati > Actinomycetota > Actinomycetes > Kitasatosporales > Streptomycetaceae > Streptomyces > Streptomyces sp. NPDC058665. The sequence goes on along the minus strand of NZ_JBHXRX010000012.1, from coordinate 76,179 downwards.
GGTAGACGCGCACCTGGTGGGGGAGGGCCGCGGTGATCCCCCAGGCGCCGTAGTCGAGTTGGCGCGCGAAGAGCTGCGGGGACATGGACGTCTTGCCGTGCGGGGCGAACGCCAGGCCGTGGCGCTCGGAGTACGTCTCCAGCAGGGCGAGGTTATGGGTGAGCGACTCGGCGGACAGGGCGAGGACCGGGGTGGTGAAGCCGCCGGTGAAGAGGTTGCGGTGCTCGGCGGCGAGCTCGGCGACGGTCAGACCGTCGGCGTCGGGCGGCAGCCCTTTGAAGCGGTGGTCGAGACGCTCGTTCCTCAGATCCTCTTCGCCGAGCCGTCCGTCGACCGCCATAGGGCCCTCCTTCACCGATCTCGTTGCAACATGTGCAACGCCCATTGCGTATAACGCTTGACGCTGTCTAACATCCGAGCCGTCGCCGGGTCAATGATGAGCCCCGGCGGCCCCGGCCGACAGACCAGCGGCCGGCGGATCAGCGGCCGACAGACGAGCGAGGAGCCCCGAGTGCCCGCACCGGTAGAAGCGGACCCGACCAGGCCCGGGGCCACCGAGGTCGTCTGCCTCGGCGAGTCCATGGTCACCTTCCTGCCCTCGCGCCCCGGCCGCCTCGCGGACGTCCCCGCCTTCACCCGCACCATCGGCGGCGCCGAGTCCAACGTCGCCTGCGCGCTCGCCGCCGCCGGACACCGGGTGAAGTGGATCAGCCGCGTCGGCGCGGACGGCTTCGGCGACCATCTCGTGGAGGCGATCGGCGCGTACGGCGTCGACACCTCCGGCGTACGCCGCGACGCCGACGGCCGCCCGACCGGCATCTACTTCCGTACGGCCACGGACCGCGCCACCACCGCCCACGAGGTCGCCTACTACCGCGCGGGATCGGCCGCTTCCGCCATGTCCCCCGCGATCATGGACCGCGGGGACCTCTGGTCCGGCCGTGTCCTGCACCTGTCCGGCATCACGGCCGCGCTCTCCGAGGACTGCCTCGCCCTGATGCGCGAGCTGGCCGAGCCCCGGGCGGGGCGCCCGCTGCTCTCCTTCGACGTCAACCACCGGCCCGCGCTCTGGGGCGACGACTCCGGTCCGCGCTCGGCCGCCCGGGTGCTCATCGACCTCGCGCGCGGCGCCGACCTCGTCTTCGTCGGCGACGACGAGGCCGCGCAGCTCTGGGACCTGCACGGCCCGGAGGCGATCCGCGAGGCGCTGCCCGAACCGGCGGCCCTGGTGGTGAAGGCGGGCGCGGACGGCGCGACGGCGTTCGTACGGGACGGCGAGAGCGACACCGTCACCTCCGTACCCGCGCTGGCCGTCGACGTCGTGGCACCCGTCGGCGCCGGCGACGCGTTCGCCGCCGGCTTCCTGTCCGCGACCCTCCGGGATCTGCCGGCCTGCGCCCGGCTGCGCCACGGCCATCTGACGGCCGCCGCCGTGCTCACCGACGCGGGCGACGTCTGCGTCCCGCCCGCCCGCGCACACGCCGACCGCCTCGCCGCACTGGACGACGCCGCGTGGGCAGCATTGCGCCTCGGCCCCGGCTGGACGTCGGGGACCTCACAGGAACCGGCGGGCACCTCATGAGCCAGACCGTCGACCGCGCGCTGAGCATCCTGCCGCTCCTCGCTCGGGGCCCGGCCGACCTCGGACAGGTCGCAGAGCGGCTCGGCGTACACAAGTCCACCGCCCTGCGGCTGCTGCGCACCCTGCACGAACACGGGCTCGTCTACCGCCAGCAGGACCAGCGCTACCGCCTCGGCGCCCGGCTCTTCGCCCTCGCGCAGGAGGCCGTCGAGAGCCTGGACGTACGCGAGATCGCCCACCCGCACCTGGTGGCGCTCGGCGAGAGCTGCGGCCACACCGTCCATCTCGCCGTCATAGAGGACAGCGAGGTCCTCTACATCGACAAGGTCGAGAGCCGCTATCCGGTCAGGATGTACTCCCGGATCGGCAAACCGGTCGCCGTCACCGTCGCGGCCGTCGCCAAGCTGCTCATCGCCGACCTGTCCGAAGCCGAACGCCGCGCGCTCGCCGAGCGGCTCGACTTCCCCATGTACACCCCCCGTTCGACACCGAACGCCGCCGCCTTCCTCAAGGAGCTGGCGACCGTACGCGAACAGGGGTGGGCCACCGACCTCGGTGGCCACGAGGAGTCCATCAACTGCATCGGGGCCCCGGTCCGCGGTGCGGACGGCCGGGTCGTCGCCGCCATGTCGGTGTCCGCGCCGAACGTCGTCGTCACCGCCGATGAACTCCTCGCCCTGCTCCCGCTGTTGCGCCGTACCGCCGACGCCATCAGCCGTGAGTACTCGGGAAACGCGCACCACCCGGCACCAGCGACCCCCGCTCTTCAGAAAGAGATCCCATGAGCGACCAGACCGCGAAGACCGCAGTCGTCCCCGCCACGCACGCCGCGCCGCCGGCCAAGTTCTCCCACGGCGTCCGCAAGGGCAACATCCTCCAGGTGGCCGGGCAGGTCGGCTTCCTCCCGGCCGTCCCGGGCGAGGCCCCGACCGTGGCCGGACCGACCCTGCGCGAACAGACGCTCCAGACCCTCGCCAACGTCAAGTCGGTGCTGGAGGCGGGCGGCGCGAGCTGGGACGACGTGATGATGCTGCGCGTCTACCTCACGGACGTCGCGCACTTCGCCGAGATGAACGAGATCTACAACGCCTACTTCGAGGAGCAGAACCTCAAGGACGCGCCGGCCGCCCGTACGACCGTGTACGTCGGCCTGCCCGCCGGACTGCTCATCGAGATCGACGCGCTGGCCGTACTCGGCTGATCCGGCCCCGTACTCCTCCCCGGTCAATCACCACCCCCGCACGGCACGGCGCCCCTTCCCCCGTACGCCATGGGCGCCGTGCCGCGATCCCCCCTGCTCCGATGCACGAATCAAGAGGTCCCCCCTCATGCTGCTCGCCGCCGAAGCACCCCCCGCCCCCGAGGTCCCGCCCCACACCGGTGGACTGCTTCTTCTCATAGACGGGACGGCCGGTCTGCTGACCGTCGCCGTCCTCGGAATCGTTCTCCTCCTCGTCCTGATCATCAAGGTCAGGCTCCAGCCGTTCGTCGCACTCCTCGGTGTCTCCATAGCCGTCGGCCTCGCCGCCGGGCTCTCCGTGACCGAACTCTTCGGCACGGTCCAGAAATCGGCCGCCGTCTCGATGATCGAGTCCGGCATGGGCGGCATCCTCGGCCATGTCGCGATCATCATCGGACTCGGCACCATGCTCGGCGCGATCCTCGAAGTGTCGGGCGGCGCCGAGGTGTTGAGCACCCGGCTGCTCAACCTCTTCGGTGAGAAGCGCGCCCCGCTCGCCATGGGCGTCACCGGTGTCGTCTTCGGTATCCCCGTCTTCTTCGACGTCGGCATCTTCGTCCTCGCGCCGATCGTGTACGCGGCGGCCAGGCGCTCCGGCAAATCGATCGTGCTGTACGCGATGCCGCTGCTCGCCGGCCTCTCCATGACCCACGCGTTCCTGCCCCCGCACCCGGGCCCCGTCGCCGCCGCCGGTCTCTTCGACGTCGACCTCGGCTGGGTCATCCTGATGGGCGTCGTCGTCGGTGTCCCGGCCGTGCTCGCCGCCTGGGTCTACGCGGCGTGGATCGGCAAGCGCCTCTTCGTCGACGTACCGCAGGACATGGTCGAGGCCGCGGCCGAGGCCAAGAAGGCCGTGGCCGCCGAGCAGCAGGCGTCCGGGGTCACCCCGCCCGAGAAGCCGGTCGCGCTCGGCACCGTGCTCGCGATCATCGGCACCCCGCTGCTCCTCATCCTGCTGGCGACGTTCTCCTCCATCGCCCTGGACCCGAGCACGCTCCGCTCGGTCGTCGAGTTCTTCGGCCACCCCTTCGTGGCGCTGACGATCGCGCTGGTCCTCGCGTACTACCTGCTCGGCATCCGGCGCGGCTGGTCGCGCCAGTCGCTGGAGACCGTCTCGACCGCGTCCCTCAAGCCGGTGGGCAACATCCTGCTGGTGGTCGGCGCGGGCGGCGTCTTCGGAGCCGTACTGAAGGGCAGCGGCATCGCCGACGCGCTCGCCGACACCTTCAACGACGTCGGTCTGCCCGTCATCCTGCTGGCGTGGCTGATCTCGGTCGTGCTGCGCGTCGCCCAGGGCTCGGCGACGGTCGCGATCGTCACCACGGCGGGCATCGTCGTACCGCTGGTCGAGGGCCAGTCCATGTCGCAGGCCCATCTCGCCCTGATCATCATGGCGATCTCGGCGGGCTCGATCTTCGCCTCGCACGTCAACGACGGCGGCTTCTGGATGGTGGCCAAGTACTTCGGCATCTCCGAGCGCGACACCCTGAAGTCGTGGACGGTGCTGGAGACGGTCCTGTCGGTCGCAGGATTCGTCGTCGCGGCCCTGCTCAGTCTGGTCATTTAGCCGCCGACCCACCCGTTCCGGGCGTAGAGACGGAGTCGAGTCCGCCGGGCCTCTTGCGCGATCTTCGGCGTCCCGCTTTGGTGACCCAAGTCACTTACGGGGACGAGTGTGGAGGTCGACGCATGGCAGATATCACCGACAACGGTACCGACACCGCCAAATCACTCCCACGCAAGTCGAGTTGGACCTACATCGGTCCCGGCATCGTCGTGGCCGCGACCGGTGTCGGCGCCGGCGACCTCGTCGCCACGCTCATCGCGGGCAGCAAGTTCGGCTACACGCTGCTCTGGGCGGCCGTCATCGGCTGCGTCGTCAAGATCTCCCTCGCCGAGGCGGCCGGCCGGTGGCATCTCGCTACCGGCCGCACGCTGTTCGAGGGCTGGCGCAGCCTCGGCCGGTGGACCACCGGCTACTTCGCGGTGTACGTGGTCGTCTGGGGCTTCATCTACGGCGCCACGGCCATGTCGTCCAGCGCGCTGCCGATCGTCGCGCTCTTCCCCGACGGCCCCGGCCTGAAGACCTGGGCGGTGATCACGGGCCTGGTCGGCCTGGTCTTCGTCTGGTTCAACCAGTACGCCGTCTTCGAGAAGGTCATGACGGCCCTGATCGGCATCATGTTCGTCGTGGTGGTGTACGTCGCGATACGCGTCACGCCCGACATCGGCGCGGGTTTCGCCGGTCTCCTGCCGGTGCTCCCCGACGGTTCGCTGCTCTTCACCCTGGGCCTGATCGGCGGTGTGGGCGGCACGATCACCATGGCCGCGTACGGGTACTGGGTCAACGCCAAGGGCTGGACCGACTCCGGCTGGATGAAGGTGATGCGGCTGGACAACCGCGTCGCCTACCTCACCACCGGCGTCTTCGTCATCGCGATGCTGATCGTCGGAGCCGAGCTGCTGCACGCCTCGCAGATCGCCCTCACCTCGGGCGACAAGGGGCTTGTCGATCTCGGGGAGATCCTGGAGGAGCGCTTCGGCGCCACGACGGCGAAGCTCTTCCTGGTCGGCTTCTTCGCCACGTCCTTCTCGTCGCTGATCGGGGTGTGGCACGGCGTCAGCCTGATGTTCGCCGACTTCGTGGAACGCTGGCGGTTGGACCGCAAGGGCGTCCCCGCCGGCGAGGGGACGGCGGGTGAGGTCGCGGCGGGCACGCGCGAGCGGTCGGTGCCCTTCCGCGCGTATCTGCTCTGGCTGACCTTCCCGCCCATCACGCTCCTCTTCCTGGACCAGCCGTTCGGCCTGGTCGTGGTCTACGGCGTGCTGGGCGCCTTCTTCATGCCGTTCCTGGCGCTCACGCTGCTGTGGCTGCTCAACTCCGCGCGTACGCCTCAGGAATGGCGCAACGGCATCCTGAGCAACGTGATGCTGGCGGCGGGCGGGCTGCTGTTCATCGTCCTGTGCGTGCAGCAGGTGCGGGATCTGCCCTGGTAGACAGCCGGTGCGAACACACGGTGGCGCCGTCGGGTTCCGACGGCGCCACCGGTCTGTGGGGGGTGGTTCGTGGGTGGTACGGGTGCTGGTGCGGTTACGGGAGGCCGTGCACGTGCGGGCCGACCGCCTTGGACCAGGCGTCGCCGGCCGTGGCGTCCCAGTTGGTGGACCAGGTCATCGCGCCGCGCAGGCCCGGGTAGGTCTTGGACGGCTTGAAGCTGCCGCAGTTGGTGCCCTTGGTCAGACAGTCCAGCGCGTTGTTGACGACGCTGGGCTCGACGTAGCCGCTGCCCGCGCCGCGGGTCGAGGCGGGGACTCCGATGCCGACCTGGGACGGGTCGAGGCCGCCTTCGAGCTGGATGCAGGCGAGTGCGGTGAGGAAGTCGACGGAGCCCTGTGAGTAGACCTGGCCGTCGCAGCCGAGCATCGAACCGCTGTTGTAGTACTGCATGTTGACGACCGTGAGGATGTCCTTCACGGCGAGTGCCGTCTTGAAGTACTCGTTGGACGTCGACTGCATGTCGATGGTCTGCGGCGCCATCGTCAGGACGAAGCCGTCCCCGGCCGTACCTGCGATCGACTTCAACGCCTGTGTCATATAGGTGGAGTTGAGGCCGTTCTCCAGGTCGATGTCGACGCCGTCGAAGCCGTACTCGTCCATCAGGCCGGACACGGATTCGGCGAAGGCGTTCGCCGACGCCTCGTCGTTGATCGAGACGGTGCCCTTCTCGCCGCCGATGGAGATGACGACCGACTTGCCCGCGGCCTGCTTGGCGGCGACGTCGGCCCGGAACTGCTCGTCCGTGTAGCCGCCGAGACCGGCCGAGTCGAGGGTGAAGTCGACCTGTCCGGGTGTGCCCGTGGCGTCCGCGAACGCGACGGCGATGATGTCGTACTCGTCCTGGACCTCGGCCAGCGTCTGGACGGCGGCACCGTTGTTGAAGTTCTGCCAGTACCCGGTCACGGCGTGCGCCGGTACGGCGGCGGGGGCGGCGACAGCGGTCGGCGCGGGCTCGTTGGCGGCGTTGGCCGCGGGTACGGCCAGTCCGGCTACGGCGAGAACGCCTGCCACGGCGAGGTACTTGAGCGTGCGGGGTCGCGCTTTCCTGTGCACTGCATGGCCTCCGTGGGGGGAGTTGTGGGGGCGGTACGAAACGGTGGCCACCGTTGGGGGTCCAAACTGGTCCAGACCATTGGCCTTGTCAAGGGCCTGGACGAGATGGGCCGTATCCGGCCGGGCCCGGCCGGGTCCGCAGCAGCGCCGCCGGGGGAGCGGCGGCGCTGCTGATCCGGGCGTAAGGGACCTCCGGCCGTAACTAGGGCAGGGCGTGGACGTGCGGGCCCACCGCGTTCGACCAGGCGTTGCCGGCCGTGGCGTCCCAGTTGGTGGACCAGGTCATCGCGCCGCGCAGAGCCGGGTAGGTCTTGGACGGCTTGAAGTTCCCGCAGTTGGTGCCGCGCGTGAGGCAGTTGAGGGCGTTGTTGACGATGGTCGGGGAGACGTAGCCGCTGCCGGCGCCGCGGGTCGAGGCGGGGACTCCGATGCCGACCTGGGAGGCGTCGAGGCCGCCTTCGAGCTGGATGCAGGCGAGTGCGGTGAGGAAGTCGACGGAGCCTTGCGAGTAGACCTGGCCGTCGCAGCCGAGCATCGAACCGCTGTTGTAGTACTGCATGTTGACCACCGTGAGGATGTCCTTCACGGCCAGCGCGGTCTTGAAGTACTCGGTGCCGGTGTTCTGCATGTCGATGGTCTGCGGCGCCATGGTGATCACGAGCTTCGAGCCGGCCTTGGCCGACAGCTGCCGGAGCGCCTTCGTCAGATAGGTGGAGTTGATGCCGTGTTCGAGGTCGATGTCGACCCCGCTGAAGCCGTACTCCTGCATCAGGGCGTAGGCGCTGTTGGCGAACGCCGTCGCGGAGGCGTCACTGTTGATCGTGACGTTTCCCTTCTCGCCGCCCACCGAGATGATCACGGACTTGCCCGCGGCCTTCTTCGCGGCGATGTCCGACTTGAACTCGGCGACTCCCGAGTAGCCCACGGCCGGGTCGAGGTTGAAGACGATCTGGCCGGGCGTGGTCGTCGAGTCGGCGAACGACACGGCGATGATGTCGTACTGCGCCTGGACGTCCCTGAGCTTCTGGACGGCCGCGCCGTTGTTGAAGTTCTGCCAGTACCCGGTCAGCGCGTGCCTCGGCACGGCGGGCCCGCCCGGGTCGCCGCCGCCGGGCGAGGTCCGGCCGCTGACGGCGGCCGACTTCGCGGACTCACCGGCCGCGTTGGTCGCCGACACCTGGAACTGGTACGAGGTGGCCGCCGCCAGTCCGGTCACGGTCGCCGAAGTACCGGTCGCCGTCTGGACCTTGGTGCCGTCGCGGTAGACGTTGTACCCGGTCGCGCCGGACACCGCGTTCCAGCTCAGCGCCACCGAGGAGGAGGTCACGGCCCCGACGCCGAGCCCGGCGGGAGTGGCCGGAGCCTGCGGGTCGGGATCCGGGTCGCTGCCCCCGCCGCCGTCCGGCCCGAAGACGGACACGTCGTCCACGAGGTACGGGCTCTGCCCGTACCAACCGTGCGTGTAGACGCTGACCGTACGCGTCGACGGGCCGGTCCTGAAGGTCGTGTTGAGCTGCTTCCAGCCGCTCTCGCCGGGCGTCCAGGTCGACACGTCGGTCGTCCCGGTGCCGCTGGCCCCGAGGTAGGCGTACCCGCCCTGCACCCAGGCGCTCAGCGTGTACGTCGAGTTGGGCTGCACGGCCACGGACTGCGAGCACTTGGCGTTGTCCTGCCCGGCGGGCGTCCCCCGCAGCGCCGCGGCCCCGGTCCGTACGGGAGACCCCACGACGGCCCCGCTCCCGGCGGAACAGGACCAGTTGGTGAGCCCGGACTCGAAGCCGGCGTTCTTCGCGACGTTGATGTCGGCGGCCTGGGCGACACCGGCCAACCCGCCCACACTCAGGGCCCCGGCGGCCAGTACGGCCACCACCCCGCCCAGCAGGCTCCGCGCCCGGCCGCCTCGTCTGCCGCCGCTGTCGGTGCTGCCGGGTCTGCGTCTGCCGTCGGGTACACGTTCCACTTGATGCCTCCGCTGGGGGATGTCGGGTTGGCGGTACGGATCGGGAACGGTGGCCACCGCCGGGCCCAGATACACGGCCCCGCCCTGGGCGTAAAAATGGTCCAGACCATTCAAGTTGTCAATACCTCTGACACGAGATTCGGGCACCTGTCGGTTCCGGTCGGCGTGGTCGAGTTCCAGCCGTTGGTAGGCATCTGATGACTCCGTGCGATCAATCCTCGTGCCACCGTGACCAGTTGTGTGTAACTTGTGACCGTCCGTGTGGGGAGTGTGGGCATTGTGAGCCTCTTGTGGGCTCAGCGTGTGTTGCTCTGGGGAGGGCGTTGTGAGGCGAGTCCTGGTACGAATACGACTGCTGACGGTGGGTCTGCTCGCGCTGGCCCTGTCGGTGGGCCTGGTGTCGGCCGAGGCGGCGCCACCGCCGCCACCGCCGTCGGCGCCCACCACGACTCAGGCTCCCCCGCTGGTGCCTCCGGCGGCTCCTGTGGGTCCGGTGGCTCCGGTGGGTGCGGAGGCCGCGGAGCCGACGACGAAGAACGCGGTGTACGCGTATGACGCGGTGTCGCGTCTGGTGGGTGTGACGGATCCGGCGGGGGAGACGGCCCGTTACCGGTACGACGCGGCGGGCAACCGCCTGGGCGTCGACCGGTTCCCGTCCACCGACCTCTCGGTTCTCTCCCTCGTACCGGTGAAGGCCGCGGCCGGGGCGACCGTGACGCTCTCCGGGACCGGCTTCTCGACGACGCCCGCTTCGAACGCGGTGTCGTTCGCGGGCCAAGCCGCGGAGGTCGTCTCCGCATCGGCGACGCGCCTGACGGTGAAGGTCCCGGCGGCGGCCGGGAACGGCAAGGTGTCGGTGACCACCGGCGGCACGACGGCCCAGTCACCGGAGACGTTCGCTCTCGCCGGGCCCGCGCCGGCCGTCACCAAGGTGGAGCCCGCGTCAGGGCTCGTGGGCACGAAGGTGGTCCTGACCGGATCGGGCTTCGCGCCGGCGGTGACGGACAACGTGGTGCGGTTTACCGGCGGCACCGTGGCCGAGATCGACACGCGGTCCGACAGCGCCCTGACCGTGACGGTCCCGGCAGGCGCGGCGACCGGTCCCGTCGAGGTGGCCACCCCCGACGGTCTCGTCACATCCGCCTCCAGCTTTCGCGTGGAATCTGGCGAGGGCGAGGGCGAGATCGAGACGTCCGAGGAGACGACGGTGGGGGACGAGACCCCGCCGACGGTGTCGGTCACCACTCCGGGCAATCGGGCGCAGGTGGTCTTCGACGCGGAGGCGGGCGACGACATCAACGTCGGATTCACCGAGTCGACGTTCAACTCGACTGTCACCGTGAGGTTCCTGGATCCGCAGGGCACGCGCCTGGAGTCCGCGGCCTACAACGGCCCGGCGGGCGACTGGGAGATGACGGACGTACCGGTCAGCGGCCAGTACACGGTGCTTCTGGACCCGGGCCCCGGCAACATCGGCTCCGTGAAGGTGACGGTATCGGCACCGCGTTCATCGGTGCTGAGCCTGACCGGAGCGGGTACCGACGCGCAGTTCACCCGGCCGGGACAGGATCACCTCCTCACCTTCCCCGCGGTCCTGGGTGACTCGCTGAGCCTGGGTATCGATGCGACCGAGCTGGCCAAGGCGACGTACGCACGTCTGTACGGTCCGGACGGAGCGGAGATCGACAAGGTCTACGTGACGGGCACGCGCATCGCGGGCCTGGACCTGGACATGCTGCCCCAGTCCGGCACGTACACCCTTCAACTCGACCCGGACGCCGCGGCCCTGGGCACCGTCAAGGTGACCGGATCCCACTACGCCGACGCGGGCATCCTCGACCCGGCCGGCCCGGCGCTCGACGTGTCACTCGCCCGGCCGGGTCAGCAGGGGCGCGCCCAGTTCGTCGGCACGGCGGGCCAGCGTGTGTCGCTCGGCTCCACGGCCACCGGTTTCGGCGCGGCGACCCGGGTTGAGATCCACCGCCCCGGCGGCGGACTGGTGGACTACTACCTTGTCCCCGACGGCGACGCCGGACAGTGGGACAGCGAACCCCTGCCCACGACCGGCACCTACACCGTCTTCGTGCGGCCGAGCAGCGCCCTGGGGACCGGTGAGCTGGCGCTGACGCTGTCGCGTCCGGTGGCCGTGCCGGCGTTGTCGGCCACGGCGGGCACCACGACGGCGACCGTGGGCCGGATCGGTCAGAACGCCGAATCGTCCTTCCAGGGGCAGGCCGGGGCCACGCTGTCGCTCGGCGTGACCGGCAACACCTTCGGGCAGTACGTCGATCTGACGGTCCTGGCGCCGTCCGGCGCCGAGGTGGTCGACGGACTGAACGTGACGGCCGGCGCTTCGGCGACGGTCCCGCTGCCCGCGCTGCCGGAGACCGGTACCTACCGGCTCGTCCTGGACCCGAACAAGGGCGCGGTCGGATCCGTGGGCCTCACGCTCTCCGCCGACGCCTCGGCCGCCCTCACCGTTGACACGGCCGGACTCGCGGCGACCGCGGCCCGTGCGGGACAGCAGATCCGGGCCCGGTTCACGGCGCCCGCCACGACCTCCCTCGGCCTGGGCATCACCGCGAACACCATCGCCGAATCCACGGAAGTCAGGCTCATCGGCCCCGACGGCGGGGCGGGCACGGTCGTCGGCCGCGCCGCGAGCAAGGCGTCCGAGGCGTTCTACCTGACAGGTCTGACAGCGGGAGCGTCGTACTCGCTGGTCTTCGAGCCCGCGAAGGCAGCGACCGGCGGGATGACGCTCTGGCTGTCAAAGCCCGTCAAGGCGGGCACCTTCACGACATCGGCACCCGCGCTCACCGGCGAGATCACCCGGCCCGGGCAGCAACTTGAGTTCACCGTCAACGCCGCCGGAGCGGCTTACGGCGCGGCCGTCACCTTCGGCAACACCACCCTCAGCACCACCTCACAGATGGTCCACCGGACGCCGAACGGGACAGAGACAGCCCTCGGCTCGCTCACCAAGTCCGCGGGCGAGGGGGACCTGCTGGCACCTCTGGCCACGGGCGCCCACCTGCTGTTCGTACGCCCCAACGCCCCGGCCACCGGGAAGACCACCGGCACGCTGGTACCGGACGCCGACGGCGGAGCGCTGACCACCACGGGCACGCGCAAACCTGTCACGATTGCCACGGCCGGCCAGAATGGCCACTTCACGTTCACCGGTACCCAGGGCCAGAAGCTCACCCTGGGGCTGAACACCCCACCCTCCGCCTGGGCGTTGTCGGTGTACGGCCCGGACGGCGAATGGCTGGTCGACGGGCGCTCGATGAGCGCGACCGCCGTCACCTACGCCCTGCCGACGCTCCCGGCCACCGGTACCTACACCCTGTCGGTCGACCCGAACACCCTCAAGACCGGCACCTGGACCCTCGGGCTGACCGCAGCCGCGGCCGTCGCCGGAGCAGCCGGCCCCGGCGCGTCGGCGGACAAGCCGAAGACCAGCACCGACGACACCACACCTCCGGCTCCCCGCGTCACTCCGAGTGGACCGGACGCCTGGCAACCGGACAAGGGAAACCTCGCCGGCTACGACTGGCTGACCCGGCGCGGCGACGCCCCCAAGAGCCCGGCCGCACTCCGCGCCCCGCCCGAAACGACCGCGCTGACGGGCCGTGTCCTCAAGCTGAACGGCAAGCCGCTGGCGAAGGTCACGGTGTCGGTCGGCAAGAAGTCGGCGAGGACGGACGCGCGGGGCCGGTTCCTGCTGAGCGGTATCTCCGAAACAGCGACAACACTGGTCGTCGAGGGCGCGAGCGCGAACAACTCCAAGCGTAGTTACGGCCGTTACGACATCAAGATCAGCCCGAAGGCGGGCTGGACGGTCGATCTCGGGTTCCCGGTGTGGATGACGCCGCTGGACACGAAGAACACGGTGAGGTTCGCGGCTCCGGCGAAGGCCGACGTCGTACTGAAGACCCCGAAGATCCCGGGTCTTGAGGTCCGGATACCCAAGGGCTCGGTGGTCCGCGACGAGGACGGTAAGCCGGTCACGGAGTTGGGGATCACGGCGATCCCGATCGACCGGCCGCCGTTCCCGCTGCCGGAGAACGGCATTGTGCCGGTGTACTTCACGGTGCAGCCGGGCGGGACGTATGTGTTCCCGAAGGGCGCGCAGATCGTCTACCCGAACTACACGCGTGAGGCCCCGGGCACCCGGGTGAAGTTCCTTGACTACGACCCGAAGAAGAAGGGCTGGCACGTCTACGGCACCGGTGAGGTGTCTGCGGACGGCTCCCAGGTCGTACCGGACAAGAAGACCCGCGTCTGGGCCTTCCACGGCGCCATGTTCAACGTCGCCGACCTGATCCCGTGGGAAGACACCTGGATCGAAGACGTCATCGACTGGCTCTCCGGCGACCCGGTCGAACTCTCCACGGGCCTGCTCACCGACTCCCGCACAGACCTCGCGGTCGCCGGTGCGAACGCCTCGGCCGACGTCACGCGCACCTACTGGCAGGGTGACAAAGAGAAGCGGGCGTTCGGCATCGGCCGCGACCTGTCCTACAACGCCTTCCTCCACTCCAAGAAACAGTGGCAGGAGGTCGACCTCTACCTGCCGGGCGGCAGCAAGACCCACTTCACCCGCACCTCACCGGGGACTAGCTGGACCGACGCGGAGTTCGAACCGCTGGACACCTCCTCCGACTTCCAGGGGTCGAAGATCACCTGGAAGGGATACAAGGGCGGCTGGGACCTCACCTTCCGCGACGGCACAGTATGGGTCTTCCCGCAGTACGCCGCGCTCAAGGAGATCCGCGACCGGCACGGGAACACCATCAAGCTGACCCGCCGGGACGGCAAGAAGGGCGAGATCACCCGCATCGCCACGTCCGACGGCCGGTGGATCTCGCTGGAGTACGACACCCAGCACCGCGTCGACACGGCGAAGGACAACACCGGCCGCACCACCTCGTACACGTATGACTCGGCGGGTCGTCTGGTGACGGTGACGGATCCGGCGGGCAAGGCCAGCCGGTACACGTACGACGGGACGTCGAACCGGATCAGGACGGCGGTCGACGCCCGTGGCATCACGTATATGACGAACGAGTTCAACGGCGACGGGCGGGTGGAGAAGCAGACGCTCACCGAGGGCGCTGAGTACTCGTTCGCGTACACGCAGACCGGCGCCGGGAAGATCACGTCGGCGAGTGTGACGCAGCCGGGCGGTTCGGTGCGGCGGGTGGAGTTCGACGCGGAGGGTTACGGCGTCAAGGACACGCAGGCGTACGGGAGTTCGCTGGCGCGTGAGACGTGGTACGACCGGGGTGCGAAGCACCGCATCGATGCGGTGACGGACCCGTACGGTCGGCGCACGGAGCTGACGTACGACGCGAACGGCTACGTCACGCGCACGACGGAGCTGGCGGGTACGGCGCAGGCGCGTCAGTCGGGTACGGCGGTGTACAACGGCCCGTACGACCAACCCACCTCCGTCACCGACCCGTTGGGCAACACGACGACTCTCGACTACGACGAGTCGGGTGATCTGCGGACGGTCACGGACCCCGAGGACCGGGAGACGACCCTCACGTACGCGCCGGACGGTCAGATCAAGACCGTCACCGACGCGTCGAACGCCGTCACTGAATACACCTACAGACACGGCGAATTGGTCTCCGCAAAGGACGCGGAAGGCCGTACCGGGGCCCAGTTCCTGGATGCGGCGGGCCGGCCGACGGTGGTGACGGACGAGGCGGGTTCGCGTACGACGCTCACGTACGACGCGCTGAATCAGACGCGGAAGATCACCGACCCGCTGGGCCAGTCGACCTCTCTGGACTTCGACGAGAACGGCAATCTCAAGACACTGACCGACGCCCGCCTGAACAGCACGAGTTGGGCGTACGACGACGCGGACCGTACGGAGTCGGTGACGGACCCGCTGGGCGCGCAGGCGTCGTTCGGTTATGACGTGGCGGGCCGGCTGACGAAGGCGACGAGCCGCTCGGGTCTGGTCGCGACGGCCGAGTACGACCTGCTGGGTAGGTCGAAGAACACCAAGTACGGCGTGAACGCGGCGGGTGTGGCCGAGTCCACGGCCACGTACGCGTACGACGCCGTCGACCTCCCGAAGACAATCACGGACACCCAGGCGGGCGACCAGAGCTTCGGCTACGACGCCTACGACCGGCTGAAGACGGTCACCGGCCCGACGGGCACGGTGAGCTACGACTACGACGCGGCGGACCGCCGCAAGGAGATGACGGCGGCCGGGACAACCACCACGTACGGCTACGACACCTCGAGCATCCTGACCTCTGTCACCTCGGGCGGGCAGGAGGTGCGGTTCGGTCTGGACGCGGTGGGCCGGGAGAAGACGGCGACCCTGCCGGGCGGCATCACCCGCACCACCACACTCGACAAGACGGGCGTGGTCTCCGGAATCGACTACACCCGCGGTACTGCCGACGTCGGCGACCTCACCTACACCCGCGACACCCGGGGCCTCCAGACAGGCCTCACCGGCAGCCTGGCCTCGGTCGCACTCCCGGCGGCGGACACGGGCGCGGTGTTCGGCAAGGACAACCGGGTCACCTCGTTGGGCGGCCGCTCCTTCACGTACGACGCGGACGGACAGCTCAAGTCCGACGGCAATCGGACGTACAACTGGAACGCGAGGGGCCAGCTCTCGGGCGTCACCCCCACCGGGGGCGGCTCAGCCGCGCTCTTCGGCTACGGCCCGCTGGGTATCCGCAGCTCGAAGAAGCTCGGCGACGCAACCCAGAAGTACTTGACCGACGGCTCCAACCCACTGGTGGAACAGGACGACTCGGGCGCGTCAAAGGCGACGGTCGCCACATCGGGCCTGGACGAGTACCTGACCCGCACGGAGAACGGTGCGACGCAGGTCTACCTGACCGACGCGCTGGGCACGGTGGTCGGGCTGGCGAACGCGGACGGCACGGTCGCGACGAGCTACACGTACGACCCGTACGGCCAGCCGGCGTCGTCGGGTGCGGCGTCGACGAACCCGTACACGTTCACGGGCCGCGAGTCCGACGGCACGGGCCTGCTGTATTACCGCAACCGCTACTACGACCCCGAGTCCGGCCGCTTCATCTCCCAGGACCCGATCGGCTACGCGGGCGGCACCAACCTCTACCAGTACGCCCTCAGCTCCCCGACCACGTACACCGACCCCACGGGCAACTCCCCGATGCTGGCCGGCTGCATCATCGGCGGCCTGAGCGAGGCAGGCCTGGACTGGCTGGGCCAGCGCCTGTCGGGCCGGAAGGTCAACTGGGGCCAGGTCGGCAACTCGGCGGCACTGGGCTGCGTCGGAGGCATGACCGGAGGCAAGTGGCTATCGCTGGGCAAGTGCGGGGGTAACAGCTTCACGGCCAACACTCCGGTCCTTCTGGCGGACGGTACCCGCAAACCGATCAAGGACATCCAGATCGGTGACGAAGTCCTGGCCATGGACCCGGAAACAGGTGAATCGGGCCCCCGCCCCGTCACGGCCCTGATCAAAGGCACGGGCGACAAACAACTGGTCGACATCACCCTCGACACGGGAAAGACCAGCACCCTCACCGCCACCGAGGGCCACCCCTTCTGGGTCCCCGCCCTCGGCCGCTGGATCGAAGCCGACGAACTCACCACCGGCCAATGGCTCCAGACCAGCACCGGCACCTGGACCCAAATCACTGCAGTCACCCACCGCACCACCTCAACGACGGTCTACAACCTCACCGTCGACGACATCCACACGTACTACGTGCTCGCAGGCGCCACACCGGTACTGGTCCACAACTGTGGCAGCGTTGTCGATGCAGTGTTGGGACGGGCAGAAGCTGTGGCGGACTTGTCAAACCGTCTCCGACCGGAAGTGATTGAAGCGTTGCAAATCGCAGGACATGCTCCCATCGTGGGAGTTAGCGACGGAGGGGTGGGCGGCCGACGGGTGCACCCCGTCATCCAAGGAATCCTCGATTCCATCCCGGCAGGCAGTCGTGGTAACAATCATGGGGGTTGTGGCTTGGTGCAGTGCTTGACGGAAGCTTTGGACGCTGGCCTTGATCCAACTGGAGCGACCGCTGCAGCGACTAGGGGGCGCGCCAGAACGAACAAGAACTTCAAGGTTCTCATTGGGCCGTGCCAGAGTTGCGAGGTTCTTGTGGAGCACTTCGGCATTGACTTTAAAAGGTAGGTCTAGATGCCCCGTTTCTCGGTAGAGGTAGAAAATGCTCTTCGGCGGGCGGGCTGGTTTCAGGATCGCCGAGTTAATCTAACCCGCTGGAAAGCGGCAATGCCGAATTTTGCCTGGAATGCGGCGGCGGAAGAATTCCTTGCGGAGTTCGGCGGTATTCGAGTGGAAGACGATGGGCCCGGAATCACATGTGCGCGAGAGCCGTTTGAGTTCGATCCGGAACTTGCCATCGGGGAGGAGGAGAGATTTTCGGAGCTTTCTGAATTTTTCGGTCTCGGATTCTTTCCGTTGGGGGAAGTGGGGCAGGGAGAATTCTTCCTAGCGATCGACGAGGAAGGAATCATCTATCTCCTGGGATCTTGGGCATTCAGGTTGGGCGTCGGGGATTTGGCGTTGGAGCATCTCGTTACGGGGGTGGCAGCGGAAAGACTTGACCTGCCGACCGGAAACTCTTCATAGCGACACCGTGCTCAGCACGGGCTGGCGCGACGGCGGTTGAGCTGGAGTATTGGGATGCATCCTGATTTGACAGGCTCCATCCCACGAACAGGACGCACAGATTTGGTGCCACGGATGAGCGGAAGCGAGATGATGTCAGGCACGATCGCATGGCGAGGCACGGACTGACGGAGAGGTGACGGTGTGCTGGTCGGTGCGCATCGAGCGGTGGGGTAAGTAGATTTCGTGGGCCTCGCTAATCCTTTCAGGACCTTTGACCAGTGTCCCAATAGGCGGCGCACCACTGTCGCCTCTCCTAGTCCACTGAACCAGGAGGACGTCGTGGCTATCAGGAATTCCCTCATCTTGAGGGGTAGTCGTGCCAATGCGGCCGCGCAGGGACTTGCTGGGGGCGAGTGAGATGGCTCAATTGCGGCGTAGGTCGCTGGTGATTTCCGGGGCAGCGATCGGGCTGGGTCTCGTGGGTGGGACTGCGGTCGTCGGTCATTTGGGTGAGAGCGAGTCAAAGGCTGATGCGGCCTCCGGTTCGGGCGAAGCAGGTGTTACGGCGCGGGCGCTGGGATCAGCGCAGCCAGAGGATTACGCGGGGATCGTGGCCCTTGATCGGCGGTCCGGTGAGGAAGTGGGGACTGTGGCAAAGGCCTTGGCTAGTGAGACGCGGTCTGCCGGTGGGCGCGACACTGTCGTGGGATTCGGGCTGGGGGCATCGTTGTTCGAGGGGGCCGGGGTGCGGGCGCTGCGGCAGTTGCGGGTGATGCCTTCCTTTGCGGGGGATCTGTTGGATCCGGCGCAGTCGCATGGTGACCTGCTTGTGCGTGTTGCGGGGGAGGACGCGGAGGTGGTGCGGAAGGCCGTCGCGGATATCAAGGCCGTTGCCGCCAGGACCGGTTGGGCCGTCCGCTGGAGCATCGACGGGTTCCGGGCGGAGAATCGGGTCGAGGGTGGCCGGGGGCTTGCCCGTAATCCTTTCAATTTCACTGAGGGGTTTGGTAATCCGGAGAACGAGCGGGAGGTCGCCGACCGGACCCTTGTACGGGAGGGGCAGGGTGAGCCGGAGTGGGCGGTTGGGGGGAGTTATCAGGTGGTGCGGGTCATTCGGTTCGCGACGGAGTTGTGGGACAAGGACTCCGTTCATGAGCAGGAGCGGATCATGGGCCGGCGGCGTGACGGGAGGTGGCTGGACGGGGCGCCTGTTGGTGAGGAGCCGAATTTCGCGGCCGACCCAAAAGGTCGGCGGACGCCGCTCGACTCGCATGTACGGCTTGCCGCCCCTGATCGCCGTAATCCGCCTCAGCTTGTGCGGCGCAGCTACAGCTACGACCGTGGCGATGGCGATACCGGGATCATTTTCTCCTGCTTCCAGCGGGACTTGGCCAAGGGCTTCGAGGCGGTCCAGAAGCGGCTTGAGGGTGAGGCGTTGGCGAAGTACGTCCTGACCACCGGTGGCGGCTACTTCTTCGTACCCCCGCCCTGCGACGCCTGGATCGACGCCCTCCGCGATGGCGGGCCCGGAACGCCGCAGTGACATCAGCCGCTGTCGCGGCGGGTGGCACCTCGCCGCGTTGGGCTGCGGGCACCTCGGCGCGCGCGGGCTTCCCGGGCGTTAAGGCGAGGCGCATCTGTCGGCCATGGACCGACAGCCCTGAGCCGTGTCCGGAAAGTTGCGCCCGGCCCCGCGCTCAGTCGTCCTGGAGCCGTTCCGCCGCGTAGCCCGACACCACGCCCACCACCAGGACCGCGTTCGACATGAGGATGCCCTCGGCCTCCAGGTCCTGCCACTGAAGCAGCATGTTCAGGGCCTGCGCGGCGATACCGACCGTGAAGACCGCCAGCGTGTGCTGCGGCTTCGAGTCACGGAAGGGCTCACGGTGGGACCGGCCCGCCGCCCAGGTGGCCAGGGCTATGCAGACCGCGTTGGGGAGGTGGATCAGCATCAGTCTGCCGTTGAAGGTCTCCAGGTTCGTCGAGGTGGCCAGATGATCGTTGACCAGCGTGGTCTGGAGATACTCCGTCACGAGCAGGACGACGATGCCGGCCGCCCAGGCGCGTGCGAGCGCGAACACCGCCGCTCCGCGTCCCTCGTCCCGTGGGGTCGACGCCCCCGGGTAGCCGTACCTGGTCATGGCAAACCGCCTCCGTAGTGCTTGTGTTCAACGGGTCCGGAGGCGGGAACCTGAATCCCGCGCTCTCAGACCACCGTGAGAAGAAAAACCGCCGCGAAGCCGGCCGCCGCCAGCCCGCAGCCCGCCACCAGCACCCCGTACTGGAGCACCGGCGACCAGTTGCCGCGGCCCGCGACCGTCGCGGTGCGTTCCGGGGCCGCCGGGTCGTACGCGACCGTCACCGGGTCGCCCACCCGTACCGACCGGCCCGCCAGATCCTCGAACTCGATCTGGCGCCCGTCCGGCGTGCGGAACGCGAAGAAGTACTGCCGTGCGTCCGAGCGGTTGTACGGCTCCTGCTCGATCCGTACGCACGTGCCTTCCGCCCGAATACCCGATCGCAGCGCCCGATTCACGCCCGAAAGGCGACGCGCGTAGTGCGTGGCCAACCAGCCGAAAAGCAGAATCATGCCGCCGAAGAAAAGGTAATCGCCGCCCGGAACATCCATTGTGGACCGCCTATTTGACCGTGATCGATTCGATGATCTTCGTCAGATCGCTTTTGCTGAGCTTCCCCTTGACCGCGTCGATCCGCACCGCGTACGTCCGGTCACCGGCGTCGAGGCCCGCGACGATCACGCCGGCGACCCGGGTGCCCGCCTTCGGGTCGAGCGTCCCGCCCGGGGTCCCCGCCCCGGATCCCGCGCCCGAATCCTTCTGGGTGAACTCGAAGTTGACCTGGCGGGCCTCTTCGTCGCCGTCCGGGCCGGAGACCGTGATCTCCTCCTGCTTCCCGAGCGTCGAGCCGAGCGCGACCCCGGCCTCGGCGCCGATCGCCGCCTCCTCCACCGAGTCGGCGTCCGTGAAGTCGAGCTGCACCGTGATCATCCCGACGGTCCCGCTCTCGTCGTCGAGCGTCGCCGCAGCCGCGTTGTACTTGCTGCGTTCACTCGCGCCCTGCGCCTTGAAGGCGGGCGGGTGCGCCACCGTGACCGCCGGGGTCTTGAGCGTGCCCCAGCCGTCCGGCACCGTGCCGCTGCTCGCCTCCGAGCCGCACCCCGCCGCGAGCAGGAGCGTCGCGAGCGCGGCGGACGCCGTCGCGTAACCCGTGCGCACGGCCGCCCCGGCGGTCCTGTCTCTCGATGTCGCGTTCCGCGAGTTCTCCGCGTTCTTGCCGGTCATGGCTCTCATGGCGAGTGTGCTCCTGTCCCCGAGATCAGTTCGCACAGTAGCTGTACGGGACGTAGCTGCGGTTGTTCCCCTGTGGCGCACCCAGGAACTGCGCGTCGTTGAGGTTCTCCTCCTTCTTCTCGGTGGAGACCGAGAAGCCGAAGCTCAGCCCCAGGTTCAGCTCGAACCCGTACTCGGCGGCCTCCGTCTGGCCGGTGTACGTGTTCCTGCTGGAGAGGCCCTCGTCGAAGAGGAGCTGGCCGAACGGGTCGTCCGCGCCGGGCCGCTTCGTCGGTGCGTGGTCGTCAAACATGTAGGCGAACGGCGCCCCGTTGTCGCCGGTGCCGTCGAGCCACTGCTGGGCGATCGCGCGCTGCTTGGCACCCTCGGCACCCGGCTTGAGGACGATGGAGTTGGTGACGACCTCGATCCCGGTCTCGTTCTCGGTGCCCTTGCCGCTGCCGCTGCCGCCGCGCTTGTCGCCGTCCTTCTTGCCGTTGTCGCCGCCGACAGTGACGCCGTCCTTCGTGGCGCCCTTCTCGACGGTACGGGTCATGTCGATCCGCAGCAGCTCACCGGTCGTCTTGTCGTGGCTGACCGTGATGGTGCCGGTCTGTGTGTTGGTCGCGCTCGACTCGCCGCTGATGGGCCCGGCCTCGTAGCCGACCTTGCCCGTGTACTCGATGGCGGCGCTGTACGTGTACGACTTGAGGTTCCGGTAGTTGTTGTCGGTCCACGTCACCTCGGGCGAGAACTTGAAGCTGCCGCCGAGCGTCCCGCTGAGCTTCTTCTCGTCGCCCGCCGAGAGCTTCAGACCGCCGGCCGCGCTGGCCTCCAGGCCCACCTTGCCGTAGCTGATGTGCCGGTTGCCGAGCTTCTCGTCGATGCGCTTGCGGAGCTGCTCCTCCTCGTACATCGGGCCGCTGTCGAACAGGTACGCGATGGCGTTGCCGAGCCCGCCGCCACGTGAGTTGGCGTGCCGGTTGGCCAGCTCGTACGTCTTCAGGTCCTCGATGTCCTCGCGGAACTTGGCCGCGTCCTCCTCGCTGTCGAAGACCCAGGTGTCCCCGTTGGTCACCTTGATCCCGGCACCGAGCTCCACCTTGTCCGAGCCGAACTTCCCGACCTTGGCGCCCGGCTTCCAGTCCTTCTTGGCGGCGATGGACGCGGCGTCGGTGAACGTCATCATCACCTGCTGGTCCTTGTCGTCGACCTTGCCGTCCTTGTTCACGTCGTTCTTGGACTGGAAGGTCTGCTGCTGGAAGCCGTACTCCTCGCCCCACTCGATGAACAGCAACTTGCCCTTGGCGCCCGCCTTGTCGCTGATCGAGGAGATCTGGCAGAGCGGCGGCTCGTAGTCGGCGTCCGTCTTGGGCGCGGCCTGGCCCGGCTTCCCGTTGCCGGGGGTGCACGGCCCGAACGTGACCAGGCACTTCAGCTGTTCGGCGATGGTCCCGTCAACTCCGGTGCCCACCATCGCTCCCGCGACGGCGGCCACGACCACGACCATGCCCACGTACTCGGTGGCCGAGGTGCCGCGGTCGCCCCGTGGTCGTCCCCGTACCAGTTCCCGTCTCATCCGACCGTCCCCCTCGGTGGCCGTACACCTTCGCGTGTACGAATCGATTTGGAGCGTACGGAGGGCCTGCCACCCGTGGCGTGGGTCCGTGGACCCAACCCGGACCCCAACCCGGACCCAAACCGCCCCAGTTGCCTGGTGGGCGCTTCTCGGGTCGGCTAGTTTCGAGATCAAATGAAACATGGGTTAACGCCTGACTGCTTCGTCCGATTTTGGTGGTGCGTACGGTGAGAGCGACGTACCACTGGCATCTGTGAGGTGTTCTCTGCGTCCTAAGTCGTGGATAAAGTGCCTACCGAACACCGACCAGTAGTCCGCAGCAGAAGAGAGAACCGCGGCCGCCGGAACTCCGACGGCCGAGCTGAACGGGGAACCAGGTGTCAACCGCCATAGCCGTCACCAGTCATGACCTGGTGCTGCCACCCACCGACCAGCAGACGCCCCCGGCGGCCCTGCTGCAGGCGCCCGATGCCCAGCCTCTGGAGGCCGCGCTCGCGGACATGCAGGTTCTGGTGGAGCAGCACGGCTACGTCGTCGCCGTCTACCCCGCCTCGATCTCCGTGGCGCACGAACAGCGGCTGCACACGGTCCGTTCCGTCCTGGAGAGCGACCGTATCTCCCTGCTCAAGCTGGATCTCCCGCCGCTCGGACTCGCCGTACTCGTACGCCAGCTACGGCAGTTGTCCATCTGTGACTTCAGCGCCGGCGTCGTCGCGTCGGCCGCGCGGCTGCTCTCCCACTACATCCACGCCGGCGCTCTCCTCAACTCGGTCACCAAGCTCGACCGGGTCCCTGTCAGTCTCAAGTCGCACGCCAAGTCCTGGGTCCCGGGCTCGCAGTTCGGTGTCCTGGCCAATCCCGATCCCCAGTTGATCAAGATCGGCAACGGTGAGCTCACCGGACCCGAATTCGGGACACAACTGCTGGTGGCAAAGGGACAATTGCAATCGGACTGGGTGACCGCGACACTCGCACCCGCCTGGCGGGTACAGGGAGTACAGGAGATGTCACTGCTCTCGGATTCCCCGCGCTGGTGGGGGACGTCCAAGATGATCGAATTCGCCGCGTTCCTGCCGGATATCTCCGTTCTTTACCAGCTGGTTTCATCCGTACGTCGAGAGGTGTGTTCCTGGTGCGGTCTCGAACTGATCGGTGATCGCTGCGGATTCTGTTCGGCTCCGCTGCCGACGGCCGAGAACCAAACGAACGGCTCAGGTGTCCTGAACCAAGGAACACAAACGCGCCACGGGTCGTAACCCGCCGGCCGGGCGGTCCCCGCGGAACGGAGGCCGGCCGGCTCCCGGGCCGTCACGGAAACCGCTCTCTCCGTGTCCCCGCCCACCCAGCCAGTCCCCGTCCCACGTCTTCGAACGAGGTTGTCCCGCTCATGAATTCACGGCAACGCCGCGGCATCATTCTCCTGCTCCTCTCCGTCCTCTGCGCCTTCGGCGCCTTCGCCGGCGTGCTCTCGGTGATCAGCGACGTGAATTCGAAGGTCGGCCCCGAGGTGCCCGCGTACCGGCTGAAGGCGGACGTCGCTCCGTACACGGCGCTCGAAGAGGGGCAGTTCGAGAAGATAGAGATGCCCAAGCGCTGGCTTTCCGACAACGCGGTCACCGACCTCTCGGTCCTCTCCGGCAAGATCGCGGTCACCCAGCTCAAGAAGGGGTCGCTGCTCCAGGACGACATGATGGTCAAGCGGCCCGCCCTCGCCAACGACGAGCAGGAGATCGCGATCATGATCGACGCCGCGACCGGCGTCGCGGGCAAGATCAACGCGGGTGACCTCGTCAACATCTTCGCCACCTTCGACGCCCAGGACCAGGACGGCAGCCCGGAGTCCCGGATCATCGTGCCCAACGCCAAGGTCATCGACGTCGGTTCGCTGACGCCGCTGGAGCCCAAGGAGGACGACCGGAGCAGCCGGCCGACTTCGGCCGTCCCGATCACCTTCGCCCTCAAGACCAAGGACGCCCAGCGCGTCGCTTACGCCGAGTCCTTCGCACAGCACGTACGCCTCGCCCTGCTTCCCGACGACAGCCCCACCACGCTGCGCCCCGGGGAGAGCACCTACACCCTCGAAGGGGACAAGTGAGGGACGAATGACGACCAGAATTCTCCCGGTCGTCGGTGACGCCGACGCCGCCCGATCCATCACCACCCTGCTCAGCCAGCTCCCTGACGCGGAGCCGGCCGCGCCGGTCGGTGACTCGACCTCGCTGATCGACACCCTGGCCAGGCTGGCCGCGGAGTCCATCGACGAACTGCCGGAAGTAGTTCTGGTACATGAGCGGATCGGTCCCGTCCCAGCCCTGGAGCTGATTCGGGAGGTGGCCCTCCGCTTCCCGGCGGTCGGGGTCATTCTGGTCACCGCCGACGCGAGCCCCGGCCTCTACTCGGCCGCCATGGACTCGGGCGCGCGAGGACTGGTCGGACTGCCGCTCAGTTACGAGGAACTCGCCCAGCGCGTCCAGGCCGCCGCCGCCTGGTCCGTGGGCGTACGGCGCCATCTCGGCCACGGCGGCGACGTGTTCACCGGTCCCGGTGGCACCGTCGTCACCGTGAGCGGCGCGAAGGGCGGCGTCGGTACGACCGTGGCAGCCGTCCAACTCGCCCTCGCCGCAAAGGCGTCGGGCATGACGGTGGCACTCGCCGACCTGGACCTCCAGGCCGGCGACGTCGCCTCCTACCTGGACGTGCAGTTCCGCCGCTCGATCGTGGACCTCGCCACCATCCAGGACATCTCGCCCCGCGTACTCCAGGACGCGGTCTTCACCCACCACACCGGCATCGGGCTGCTGCTCGCGCCGGGGGAGGGGGAGCGGGGCGAGGAGATCAACGACCGCTCGGTGCGCCAGATCGTCAGCGCGCTGCGCAACCGCTACGAGGTCGTGATCATCGACTGCGGCACGCAGACGACCAGCGCCAACGCGGCGGCGATCGAGATGGCCGACACCACCCTGCTGCTGACCACACCGGACGTGGTGGCGGTACGAGCCGCCAAACGCATGGTCAGGCTCTGGGACCGGCTCCAGATCCGCAAGGCGGAGGAGACCACGATCGTGGTCAACCGCTATATGCGGAACACCGAGATCCAGCCCCCGCTGATCGAGAAGATCACCAGCACCAAGGTGTCCCGGATGGTCATCCCGGCGAACTTCAAGGAACTGCACGCGGTGGTCGACGCGGGCAGGATGCAGGACCTGGAGGCCAAGTCGACGGTGAAACAGGCCCTCTGGGGGCTCGCCGGCGAGCTCGGTCTGGTGAAAACCCCCGAAGGCGCGGAGAAACAGGGGAAGTTCAAGGGAGACCGGGGCTCGGTCGGTGTCCGCCGCGGACGATCGAAGTGATGACGGGGGAATGACAGGGGTGACGGGGACGGGGACGGGGACGGGGCCCACGGGGACAACGGGGGCGACGCGGATGACCAGAGGGACGAACAGGCCGAGGGGGCACGTTGAGCCATGAGCAATCCACAGATACGGACACCTGAGCGCGGCAGAGCGGCGGTGACGGCACGCCTGCGCGGCGACAGCGGCCAGGCCGCGGTCGAGTTCACCGGCATGATGCCGATCATCCTGATCACCGCCGTCCTGCTCTGGCAGGCCGCGCTGGTGGGCTACACCTTCTCGCTCGCGGGCAACGCGGCGGACGAGGCGGTGCGCGCCGGGACCGCGGCGTACCCCGGCACGGGCCAGCAGGCCTGCCAGGAAGCCGGCGAGAAGCATCTGCCGGACGCCTGGAACTCCGAGATCGACTGCAACACGGACGGGGAGCTCTACAAGGCGCGGGTCGATCTCGACGTGCCCCTGCTCTTCCCCGGCTCGGTCAGTCTCCCGATCACCATTCCGGGCCGCTCCGCCGCCGTGAAGGAGAGCTGACATGCCGAAGCGATTCCTCCTCCGGAGGACCGGCGCCGAGACCGGCGAGAAGGGCCAGGCCGCGATCGAGTTCGCCGGCCTCGTCACCCTCATGATCTTCGTCGGCCTCGCAGCCGTCCAACTCGGCCTCGTCGCCTACGCCGTACAGCAGGCGGGCACGGCATCACGCGCCTCGGCCCGCGCCGCCTCCACGCTGGATGTCGACTACGCCCAGGTCGGCCGGGACTCCATGAGCGACTGGCTGGCCGACGGCGCCACCTTCGAGCGGAAGCCGGCCTTCGGCGACGAGGTCAAGATCACCGCCCGTGTCCCCGTCCCGGCGATACTGCCGGTCTTCGACTTCGGGGACGCGGAGAGGTCCGCCACCATGCCACTCGACTGACCCGCGGCGGCAGCACCCACGCACCACCCGAGCATCACACCAGCAGCATCTGGGAGTTGAGGACATGAGCCTGAGGGCACGCATCAACAGCCCTGAGCCTTCGAACGGGCTCAGCGAGGAGAGCCTGCTCGTCGGCGTGTACCGGGGCAAGCTCCTCGAAGAGATCGACCTCGCGGAGATGTCCTCGCTGGCCGCGGCCGAACGCCGCGCCAGGCTCGAACGCGTCCTCGGCCACATCATCAGCCGCGAGGGCCCCGTCCTCTCCTCCGGCGAGCGCTCCCAGCTCATCCGCCGCGTCGTCGACGAAGCCCTCGGCCTCGGCATCCTGGAACCCCTGCTCGAAGACGCCTCCATCAGCGAGATCATGGTCAACGGCCATGAGCAGGTCTTCGTGGAGCGCAGCGGCCGGCTGGAAATGCTGCCGATGCGGTTCACCTCCAACGAACAGCTGATGCAGACCATCGAGCGCATCGTCTCCACCGTCAACCGCCGTGTGGACGAGGCGAATCCGATGGTCGACGCGCGACTGCCGTCCGGCGAGCGTGTCAACGTCATCATCCCCCCGCTGTCGCTGAGCGGGCCCATTCTCACGATCCGGCGCTTCCCCCGGGCCTTCACCCTCCAGGAGATGATCAGCCTCGGCTCGCTCGACGAGCAGATGATGATCCTGCTGTCCGGGCTGGTCCGCGCGAAGTTCAACGTGATCGTCTCCGGCGCCACCGGCACCGGCAAGACCACGCTCCTCAACGCCCTGTCCGGGCTCATCCCGGACGGCGAACGCATCGTCACCATCGAGGACTCCGCCGAACTCCAGCTCCAGCAGCAGCACGTGATCACGCTGGAGACCAGGCCCGCCAACGTGGAGGGCAAGGGCCAGGTCACCATTCGCGACCTCGTACGCAACTCCCTGCGTATGCGCCCCGACCGCATCATCGTCGGTGAGGTCCGTGGCGGTGAGACGCTCGACATGCTCCAGGCGATGTCCACCGGTCACGACGGCTCGCTCGCCACCGTCCACGCCAACAGCGCCGAGGACGCGCTGATGCGACTCCAGACCCTGGCGTCCATGTCGGAGGTCGAGATCCCCTTCGTGGCGATCAAGGACCAGATCAACAGCGCCGTCGATGTGATCGTCCAGCTGACCAGGCACGCCGACGGCTCCCGCCGGATCACCGAGATCGCCATCGTCGACTCCCACGGCCGTGAGGAGTACCGGATCGTCTCGGTCTGCCGCTACCTCGCGCAGCCCATGGCGGCCGACGGACGCATCCACGGCCACTTCGAGTACTACCCCCTGCCCCGGCGGATCGCGGAACGCCTCTACATGCGCAGCGAACCGCTTCCCCCCGCCTTCGGCGTCGCCGAGTCCGAGGAGCAGCTCGCGCTCCGGAAGTCGGCCGCCTGACCGCGGGCCCGCCCACCCGCCCCCACAACCGTCCCTGCCCGCCGCTCACCCAGAAGGTCCCCGCACGACATGGATAATCTCCCGCTCCTGACGATAGGCATCACGCTGCTGACGTGTGTGCTCGGCGTCATCGGCGTGCACGTCTACTCGGCGGGCAAGGCCCAGCGACAGGTGCTCGTCGACCGGATGTCCCAGACGGGCCAGATGACGGCGGTCGGCGGCCGGCGACGGCGGTTCACCGGGCTCGACCGAAAGCTGCGCGACACCGGCATCGGCAGGCGCATCGAGCGCAAACTCGCCGTGACCGGCCTCGATCTGACACCGGGTGAGTACTTCATCTATGTGCTCGCCGGGCTGCTCGGTCTCTACTTCATCATCGGCGCCATCTTCGCGCCGTTCTTCGGTGTGCTGGCCGCGCTCGTCGGCGTCTGGGGCGGCAACGCGTTCCTCAACTGGCAGCGGGTCAAGCGGACCGAGGCCTTCATCAACCAGCTGCCCGAGCTGACCCGCGTACTGGCCAACGCCACCCAGGCCGGCCTCGCGATGCGTACGGCCCTGGTCATGGCCGCCGAGGAGCTGGACAACCCGGCCGGCGAGGAACTGCGCAAGGTCGCCGACCAACTGGCCGTCGGACACTCCCTGGACGACGCGCTCGGCGAGCTGGCGGAACGGCTGCCCTCGCGTGAACTCGTCGTGCTCGTCACCACGCTGATCCTCTCCAGCCGCGCCGGTGGCCAGGTCGTCAGCTCGCTGCGCAACCTCACCGAGACGCTGGAGGAGCGCAAGGAGACCCGGCGAGAGGTCAAGACGATGCTCTCCCAGATCCAGGTCACCGCGCTCGCCGTCCCGATGCTCGGTCTCGGCTTCCTGCTGATGATCAACGCCACCACCCCCGGCGCGCTGGACAAGATGACCGGCTCGGCGCTCGGACAGATCGGCACCGTTGTCGCGTTCGGTCTCTACGGCGTCGGCTTCTTCTTCATCCGCCGCATGTCCCGCATCCAGGTCTGAGAAAGGAGGGCACGCACACCATGGAACTTCTGCTTTCGGCCCTCATGGGGCTCGCCGTCTACGGCGTCTTCCACGGCGTACGGCTCTACCGCGCCGACGCCAAACTCCCCAGCGACCTGGCGATCGCGCTGGAGGTCGGCGCCACCCGCACCACCGCCGTCGGCTCCGGCATCGACCGGATGGGCATGCGCTACGCCCCGTCCGTACTGCGGATGATGGGCCCCAAGCGGGTCGACGCCCTGCGCCGCCGCCTCGACATGGCGGGCAACCCCGGCGGTATGACCGTCGACCGGTACGCCGCCCGCCGGGCCGTCTACGGCGCCCTCGGCGCGATGGCCGCGCTGTCGCTGATCGTGCGCGGCCAGACGGTCATCGCGGTCGTCGCCTTCGCGTACGGCATGCTCTGGACCGACGTCATCATCCGCAGCGCCATCCGCAGGCGCCGCTCGGACATCGAGCGCACACTGCCGGACTTCCTCGACGTCCTCGCGGTCGTGGTCTCGGCGGGCCTCGGCTTCCGGCAGGCCCTGGAGCGGGTCGCGGAGAAGTACAAGGGGCCGTGGTCGGACGAACTGCGCATCACCCTGCGCCAGATGGACATGGGTGTCAGCCGCCGCGAGGCGTTCGACCAGCTCCGCAAGCGCAACGCGTCCGAGCAGGTGTCGATGTTCGTCACCGCGCTCCAGCAGGGCGAGGAGCTCGGCGCCCCGATCGTCGACACCCTGATCCAGATCGCCAACGACATGCGCCGCACCGACGCGCAGAACGCCCGGCGCAGCGCCGCGCAAGCGGTGCCGAAGACCACCCTCGTCGTCACCATGGTGATGCTTCCGGCGACCATGATTCTTATCGTGCTCAGCTTCTACTACGGTTCCGGCGTGGACTTCGGCGAGATTCTCTCCGGAGGCTGAGGCACCAGTTGAACGCGTCCACCCGAAACCCAGGCACCCGAGCGGGAGGTGACCCCCGATGGCCCCACGGACCACGACTCTGACCGGCGGAATCCACAGCGAGATCCCGGGTACGGCGACCACGCCGAACCACATTCCCTCGCTGCCGATCCAGGTCAACGCCCTTCAGGCGCTGTGCCGTCAGACGTTCGGCTTCCGGATGGCGATGATCGTCCTGGCCGCCCCGTTCGCCCTCGAACGCACGGCGCCGGGATTCGCCACCTGGCTCGTGGGCTCCTCGGTGCTCGTCACCTTCATGGTGTCGTACATCCTGCTCCGGGACTGGGAACGCTTCGGGCCGATCCTGCTGCGGCACCCGTCGCTGCTCGCGGTCGACACCCTGTTCGGCGCGCTGCTGCTGGCCACCGCGTCCCCGGACTCGACCCTCGCGTACGTCACCATCTGTACGCCGCTGCTGGCCGGGCTGGTCTACGGCTGGCGCGGCGCCGCGCTCTTCGCGGTGCTCCAGTCCCTGATCGTGGGAGGTGCCTACGCCGTCAACACCGAGGTGGAGGTGGCCTTCAACGCTCTTCTGCTGCCCGGTCTCTGCATCGTCGCCGGTGCGATCGGCAGCACGCTGCGCAATCTGATGCTCGGCTTCGGCACCGCCAGCCAGGCGCTCACCGAGGCCCGCGCCCGGCTCGCCGTCACCGGCGCGGTCGAGGAGGAACGGGCCAGGCTCGCCCGGGAGATGCACGACTCGGTGGCCAAGACCCTGCACGGTCTCGCCATGGCCGCCGACGGTCTCGCCAGCACGGCCGACCGGATGGACCCGCTCACGGTCAAGCACCAGGCGGAACTCGTCGCGCGCTCGGCCCGCCGCGCCGCCGCCGAGTCCCGCGAACTCCTCTCCGACCTGCGCCGGGAGTCCGGTCTGGACGGCGGGGTCGACGTCGCCGCCGAACTCCGTTCACGCACCGAGGACTTCGGCCGGCGTCATGGCCTCCAGGCGTCCTTCCGCGAGCTCGGCGAGAGCGGTATGCCGCCCATTCCGCAGGCCGTGGCCCGGCACGCGCTGACCATCGCCACGGAGGCGATGGAGAACGCGCAGCGGCACGCGCACCCCACGTACGTCGACGTATCGGCGGGGGTGGTGCGCGACGTGCTGCGGATCAGCGTGTACGACGACGGCAAGGGCCTGCCCGAGGGCACCTCGCTCGAAGACCTCAGACGCGCCGGCCACTTCGGCCTCGTCGGCATGGTGGAACGCGCGGCGTCGATCGGGGCCCGGATCCGGATCG
Source organism: Streptomyces sp. NPDC058665 (assembly GCF_042714995.1). Classification (NCBI taxonomy): domain Bacteria; kingdom Bacillati; phylum Actinomycetota; class Actinomycetes; order Kitasatosporales; family Streptomycetaceae; genus Streptomyces; species Streptomyces sp. NPDC058665. Next base: position 44,930 of record NZ_JBHXRX010000012.1, on the reverse strand, counting down.
GCAGAGGCCGGGCGGCGAAGGGCACGGAAGTACGACTGGAACTCTCGCTCGACGCTCTGGGCCTGTCCCAGAACGTGACTCCGCAGCAACCCGCACCACTGCTCAACTGATCCAGGAGCACCCGACCGCACCGTCAACCAACCACCGTTCCCACCCATGGAGAGGAGGCCGCAGCCATGCCGGACGATTTCTCACGGAGTTCCGGGCAGCACTGGACGCAGCAGTCGCACGTATCGCAGCACTCGTCCTCGCACGCCACCCCGCTCAGCTCGGAGCACACCGCTGGAGTCCCCACGTCAGCACCGCCGGCGGCATCCGAAGGATTCCCCGCCCTGCCAGGTCCGATGCCCACAGCGCCCCCACTGCGTGTCGTGGTCGCGGACGACAACCCGGTCGTACGCGCGGGGCTGACCGTCCTGCTGTCGGGCCGTGACGACATCGAGGTCGCGGCGGAGGCCGCCGACGGCCGCCAGGCGTACGAACAGACGGTCCAACACCACCCGGACGTCGTCCTGTTGGACGTCCGTATGCCGGGTGTCGACGGGATCTCCGCCCTGCCGCATCTGGTGCGGCTCGCGCCGGTGCTGATGATGACGTACAGCCGCGAGAGCGAGATCGTCCATGAGGCGCTGCGGCTGGGCGCGGGCGGCTATCTCGTCCACGGTGAGTTCACCGCCGACCAACTGGTCGCGGCCGTACGGGACATCAAGCAGGGCCGGGCCCACTTCACGCACTCCGCGTCCAGCGCGCTGCTGGCGAGTGTGCGGGGTGCGGGCGGCGCGGACCCGGGCGCGGGCGCGCTTCCCGAGGGGCTCGGTACGGCGTTCACCGGACCCGGCTACCAGCCCGCGCAGCCGGGCCATTCATCTGCGAACGCACACGCGGGCCAGGGCCATCCGCCGTATGTTTCTCCCCCAAATCACCAAGTAACACCCGGTGATCGGGAGTTGAACCCGCAACAATTTGCTCCTGGGTCTTCGCTTTCGCAAGCGAATGTGGCACATTCTTCTCAGGGGCAGGCGATGCCGGGGATGCCGGGCACGGCTGGGGCCGCCGGTTCGCCGGACAGCCTCTACTCGGAGCTGAGCCAGCGGGAGGTGGAGATCATGGACCTGATCGCGTCGGGAATGACCAACCAGCAGATCGCCTCCGCCTGCTTCATCAGCCAGAAGACCGTCAAGAACCACATCAACCGCATCTTCGCCAAACTGAACGCCGGCAGCCGGGGCGAGGCCATCGCGTTCTGGCACGGAGCACGAGGGGGGTCGGCCGGTCGTGGCTGAGCGTGCTGAGGGCCTTGAGGGCCGGGAAATCGAGAATTCGGGCGGGCGCGACTCCCGCGAGGCGGGGCAGGCCGCTCCCATATACATCACGATGGTGGCGGCGCTGCTCTTCCTCGCGCTCGCGTTCTTCGCGGTCGGCCAGGCGGGCGCCACCCGTAACGGCGCCCAGTCCGCGGCGGACGCGGCGGCACTCGCGGCGGCCCAGGAATCACGGGACCAGTTCCGGCTCGACCTCCTGGCGAATCTTCTTCAGCCCGGCTATCTGGACGACATCTTCAACGGCAACCCCCTGGGCACCTACAACGGCTGCGTCGCCGCCGGTCGCTTCGCCGAGGAGAACGACGCGGACGTCGACGTGCCCGAGGGCGGCTGCGGCTGGACGGGTGACGGCAGGTGGGGCTTCACGGTCCATGTCGTCACCAAGGAGACGATGGGCGACAGCGTGCTGGGGGACGAGGCCGACGAGAAGGCCAGGGCCCACGCCACGGCGGTCGTCGAACCCCGGTGCAGCTTCAAGCCGGCGGAAGAAGACGAGGGCTCCGACGAGGGATCCGAGGAGCCCGATGAGGGAGACGAGGGAGATGAGGGTGAGGAAGAGCCTGTCTCCCCGGGTGAACTCGACTGTGATGGTAAGGGTCTTGTGACCATCGACCCGAAGAACCCCGTGCTGCCTGACATGTCTGTCCTGTTCTCCGTCCGACTGGCCGAGGACTGACCGCGAGTGAACGCAAAGGATCATTTACTGATGAATATCCGGCATGGAATGAAGGCCCGTAGGGTGGCGGGCTGCGCCCTCGCGGCCGTGGCGCTGACCGTGTCTCTGACGGCGTGCGGCAGTGGCGACGACGGCTCGAAGGACGACGGCGCCTCGTCGTCGGCCCCGAGCGGGGACAAGTCGAAGGACGACGACGGCGGCAACACGGTGCCGGACACCAGCCAGACCCTTGCGACCATCAACGGGTCCAACGGATTCCAGGTGGTGATCAACACGGCCGCCCGCGACGACGGCGGATTCCTGACGGTCTCGGGGACCATCAAGAACACCAACGGCGACAGCACCCAGGTGCCGCTCCAGTGGAACGGCCAGGAGAACCAGGTCAAGCGCACCGGCCGGTCCCTCGCCGGGATCACGCTGGTCGACAAGACGGAGAAGAAGCGCTACTACGTCCTGCGGGACACCGACGGCTACCCGCTGACCACGACGGGCATCACCCGTCTGGACGGCAACGCCACCGAGAACTTCTTCGCCCAGTTCCCGGCGCCGCCCGACGGCACGTCAGAGGTCGACATCCAGGTTCCGCTGATGCCCAACGCGACGATTGAGATCTCCTGATGCGTGCCACCACGGCGCGCACGCGCCGGGCCTGTGTGCGGCCGGCGGCGACGGCCATCGCCGCCGCGGTCCTCTTCACCAGTGTTCAGTTCACGATGGCGGCGAGCGCGTCGGCCGACGAGTCGCCGAGCACCCCGCCCGGCACGGAGTCGACGCTGCCGCCGCCCGAGGTCGACGGCGACAACCCGGGGCTGAAGCTCAGGGACGGTGCCACTCTCGCCCCGGCGCGGGTGCTGCCGATCATCTCCGTGGTCGAGTCCGAGGGCGGTGAGGAGCGCCGCGAGGACACCAGCGAGACGGTGAAGTTCGCGCTCCAGTCCGAGGTGCTCTTCGGCAAGGACAGCGCGAAGCTCTCCAGCGCCGCCAACGACCGTATCGCCGCCGTGGCGGCGGAGATCGAGAAGCAGGGCGCCCAGAAGGTCCGCGTCTTCGGCTTCACGGACAACCTGGGCTCGTCGGCGCACGGCGACGTCCTCTCCAAGGAGCGCGCACAGGCGGTGCACGGAGTCCTGGAGAAGGAACTGTCCGCCGCCGGCATCACGTACGAGATCCGGGGCTACGGCGAGCAGTACCCGATCGCGGACAACGGCAGCGAAGAAGGACGCAAGAAGAACCGCCGCGTGGAGATCTCCTTCCCACGCGGCGACGCGGACAGCTCCCAGAACTGATCCGCCGGTTTTGTGGGGTCTCAGATTTCTTGGCCGAATCTCAGAGGAGATGGCCAAGCGGTGGCAGATATGCCGTAGTTCTGAGACTGCCTGTTCAGGCGGTTCACTCGTTTGGGTGGCCCGGACTCCGGTTCGGGCCACCCAAGCAATGATCGTTGGCACCGTGGTCTCACAGGCGAACGCCTGTGAACTGGGGGTGCGGAATGGGAATCGCTGCTGCGACCGTGAGTGTTCGCCGTCAAGACGGCACGGCTGTGGAAGATCGGGCGTGGGAGACCACGCCCGTTGAGCTTCTCGGGGCGGCAGTTCCGTGGAGGACGTTCCGCTGGCACAAGGGGCAGCGCCACTACTCGGGGACCTATTGGTCTGCGACGGTAGACGGCCACGTGATCTACGAGTCGCGTCTGGAGCTTGGACGTCTCCTCTTCGCTGACTTTGATCCCGGCGTCCGTCACATCGTGGCGCAACCCTTCCTGCTGAAGGTCGTGCTTGGGGGGAAGGTGCGCAAGCACATCCCGGACTATCTGCTGCTCGCCGAACAGGGCCCTGTGGTGGTGGACGTCAAGCCGCTGCGCCGGGTGTCGAAGCCCGAGGTGGCCTTTACCTTCGACTGGACCCGTCAGTTGGTGGAGTCGCGGGGATGGCGGTACGAGGTCTGGAGCGAGCCGCCCCCGGTGGAGCTGGAGAACATCCGATTCCTGGCCGGTTACCGCAGGAGCTGGCTGTTCGGCCCGGCGATCATGGATGAGTTGGCCGGGGTGGAGCTTGACGGAGTCTCTCTGGGGCAGGCCGCGGGCTTACTGCCGAGTCATTCGGAGCCTCAAGTTCGAGCCGCCGTACTGCATCTGCTCTGGAAGCAGGACTTCACCGTCGATCTCGGCATGCCCATTACGCCCTCGCATGTGCTCAGGAGGGCGGCATGAGCAGGGCGGGAGCCAGGGTCGGTGTCGGCACACGGTTCCGCTATGACGGCGAGACTGTCGAGGTGGTGGAGATGGCTGCTACCACGGCCGGCAACGAAGTGGTTCTGAAGGATGGCCAGTGCCGTCTTCTTCGCCTGTCCCTCCGGGAGTTGTTGTTCGCCGAACGGGCCGCCATCGTCCCCGAGGCCGACGGACCGTCGGCAGACGATGCCGACGAGATCGCCTCTGTCGTACTGGGGCAGCTTGACATGGACGAGAAGCGGAAGGTCCTCGAGCGGGCTGAGCACGCCCGTGAAGTACTCACGGGCTATCGGTCTGGCAGCCCGGAACTCGCGCGCGAGGGCGAGCCCCGGCCCGAGTACTCGCCTGAGGCGCCCTTGGAGGCCCGATACGAGGCGAAGGCTGAGGAGCTCGGGGTCGGCAAGCGCTCTGTCCGGCGTTGGGTCGCCGAGTTCCGCGAGCATGGAGAGGCGGGCCTGGCCCGGAAGAAGGGACTGGACCACAGACCGCAGGCGAAGGCGGACGAGCGGTGGGTGGAGACCGCGTTGGAGGTGATGGTCGAGCACACCGGGGAGTCGAAGCCGTCGCGGACGATGGTGATCGAGAGGACTCGGGCCCGTGTGATCGCGCGGTACGGGGCGGATGTGGTGAAGCTGCCGAGCCGGGCGACGGCGTTTCGGCTGCTGGAAGATTTGGAGCGTCGGCATCCGCTGTTCCGGCTTAGCACGAAGCGGAACCGGGACATCGCCGATCGCCCGGACGGGGTCTATGGGAAGCTGCGGCCGACGCGGCCGGGTGAGTACCTGGTGATGGACTCCACGCGGCTGGATGTGTTCGCGTTCGATCCCCTCACGCTTCAGTGGCTGCAGGCTGAGCTTTCAGTCGGTATGGACTGGTACACGCGCTGCATCACCGGGATTCGGATCACGCCGGTGTCGACGAAGGCAGTGGATATCAGCGCGGTTCTCTACCAGTCGTTCCGTCCCCGCCCGGCGGGGCATAACTGGCCACGGCACGCAGTCTGGCCCGAGCACGGCATCCCCAGGACGGTGCTGGTTGACGTCGATGCGGTCGAGGGGCCGGGGATGGCCTCGCCGCCGCTGGTGCCGGAGACGCTGGTGGTCGATCACGGCAAGGTCTACGTCTCGGAGCATCTGACCAGCGTCTGCCGCCGGATGGGCATCTCGATTCAACCGGCGAGGCTGCGAACGGGCCGTGATAAGGGACCCGTTGAACGCTATTTCCGCACCCTCCGCGAGGGGCTGCTGCAAGCCCTTCCGGGCTACAAGGGACCGGATATCCACTCACGGGGCGAGAGCCCCGAGGACGATGCGTTCTTCTTCCTCGACGAGTTGGAGGCGCTCATCCGGGAGTGGACCGCGACGGTGTATCACGGTCGGCCCCATGCGGGTCTGGTCGACCCGGGGTTGCCGGGGCTGCGGCTGTCGCCCGCCAAGATGTTCGAGCACGGCATGGCCAGGGCCGGCTATATCGAGGTACCCAGGGATCCGGATCTGGCCTTTGAGTTCCTGAAGACCGAGTGGCGCACGATCCAGCACTACGGTGTCGAGATCGGCCGCCGCCGCTACAACGGGCCCGCACTCAACCCGTACCGCAACACCAAGAGCCCCTACCAGGGCCCGGCCAGGGACAGTTGGCCGTTCCAGGTGGACCCCGACGACATTACCCGGATCTACCTCCGTGATCCTGCCGATCGCCGCTGGCATCCGCTGGTCTGGGAGCACGCGCCGTCGGCGGATATGCCGTTGAGTGAGGACGCGCTGGCGTTCGCCCGGAAGCTGGCGGCGGCGAAGTACCGCTACCCCGATGACCGGCTGGCCGTCGCCGATCTGCTGGAGCGCTGGAACCTCGGTCTTGGCACCTCGATCGCCGAGCGGCGCATGGCCCTGCGACTGTCGCGGGAGCAGGCAGGCATCGAGCTGCCGGAGATCGAGGCGGAGCCGGTCATCTCCCTGCCGTCCGTACGCAAGGCCCTGGGACAGGAAGCGGGGCGGTCCGAGACGGCGGATGCGGAGCCGGTCGTCGCCGAGACGGGTGATGACGACGACGTCGATCTGGAAGACCTCACCGACGAGGACGACTTCTACGCGGACGCCCTGGAGGATGCGTGAGCCTTGATGCCGGACTGCCGAATCCTGGCAATTTGGCTCTGTCGAAGAAGGAGGACTTCAAGGCGTTCGCTGACGCCCCCCGACGAAGCCAGCCCGAGTTGTTGACACGGGCCCGGCTCAAAGCGTTGAGCCCGCAGGCGAGGGCGGAGTACGACCGGTTGCGGCGGATCTGGCATGCCAACCTCGGGCCGATCAAGACTCCGCAGCTGATCGAACTGCACGAGGACCTGTGGGACATCACCGACAGTAACTTGCAGGACGGCGACAAGGCCAAGGGTGCCGTGGCCGTCGACGCCTTTCCCGGCCTGGGCAAGACGACTTCGGCGCTGGCCTTTCTGCGCGAGTTCCACCGCAGGGAGATCGCGGAGAACGGTGAGTTCACCGCCGAGGGGCACGAGCGCTGGCCGGTCTGCCGGGTCGGACTGACCGGCAACACCGGAATGAAGGACCTGAACCGGGCCATGCTGGAGTTCTTCGAACACCCCGGACGCGTCCGCGGCACCACCGTCCAGTTCGGCCGGCGGGCCCTGGACTGCATATTGTCCTGCGAGGTCCGCGTGCTCGCTCTGGACGATCTGCACTTCTTGAAGTGGCGGAAGACCAGCGGCATTGAGGTGAGCAATCACCTCAAGTGGATCGCCAACGAGTTCCCCGTGACCCTGCTGATGATTGGAGTCGGACTCGTCGACAAGGGCTTGTTCAGCGAAGGCGAGGCGACGGGGGACGCGGCACTGGCCCAGACCGGCCGCCGCACCACCCGGCTGAGTATCCGCCCATTCACGATCGACAGCGAGAGCGGGCGCCGGGAATGGAGGCAGATGCTCCTGGCGCTCGAACAGCGCATCGTCCTCGTGGACAAGCATCCTGGAATGCTCGCGAACGACCTGTCCGACTACCTCTTCGCCCGCAGCACCGGCCACATCGGCTCACTCATGACACTGATCAACCGCGGCTGCCAACGGGCCGTCCGCAGCGGGAGCGAGTGCCTCGACCGTGATCTGCTCGACCGCGTGAAGAACGACGAGGCGTCCGAGAACGCCCGCCGCGAACTCGAAGCCGCCTTGGAAAACCGCCGACTGACCAGCCGCCCCCGATCGCGTCTGTCCGCATGAGGAACACCCTGGGGACGTTCCCCATCAGGCTGAAGCCACTACCGGGTGAGGCGCTCGATTCCTGGCTCGAGGCCCTCGCACACCGCATGCACACCCCCCTCGGCGACGTCCTTCTGGCCCTGGGACTGCACTCACAAGACCAGGACGGGCCATACAGCGACTCGACGCGGACTCTGACCAGGCTCCTTCCCTCTGGCGCCGCGACGGTCATCTCGCGGGTCACCGGCACTGCGCCCGACATCCTCCACGCGATGACTCTGGCCCACTACGACCAGCGAGTTCTGACCCTCGACCATGCTTCCGGACTGGTCAGCAAGGCGTCACTCTGGGGGAGGAGCACCGGCTCCCGGTTCTGCCCGGACTGTCTGGCCGACTCCGGTGGGCGGTGGCTCCTGACCTGGCGACTGGGCTGGGTTTTCGCCTGCGTTGAGCACAGTCGGCTGCTGGCTGATCTCTGCCAGCAGTGCGGAAGTGTCCAACGGCGCCGATCGCCCGCCACGAGTGACATCCCGTCCCCGGGGCACTGCTCGAATACCCCTCACGAGGACGGCCCCGATCGCCGGAAGCGGCGCTGTGATGCCGATCTGACCCAGACCATCACCCCTCTGCTCGACCGAGGCCATCCTGCGATGGCCGCGCAACGGCTCCTGGACGTGTTGGCCGAGTCCGGTATCGCCGACTTCGGCCTCTATGCCGACGATCCGCAACCCGCAACCAGCGCGCTGGCCGACCTGCGAGCCTTCGCCGGACGCGTCCTCGCCCACACCGCCAGAGAAGCGCTGGCTGAACATCTCCCGGAGGGTCTTGCTCTCACCCGTGACGAGACGAACACCCTGTTCTCGCCGGAGGACCCTGACTCATTGGCCCGCCGAGGGATACTCGCGCCGAAGAGCGCCGCGATCACGGCTGTCGGCGTCACCATCGCCATGAACGTCCTGACCCGGCAGGACATTCAGCTGGCCGGCGCCGCCATGCGATGGATCACCACTCCACATTCCCTGCGGCGGCCTGCGAAGAGTGTGAAGATCTCGGCTCCTTGGGGACGGGGCACCACCGTACTCTTCCGGTCGGTACAGCTTGCCGCCGTCGGACCTCAGCTCAGAGCCATCGACCAGATCCGCTACCGCGTCCTCACAGCCCGCCCGGGCGCCCTCGCCCACCCACGCAACCGGGCTCACCAACGCGTCCGTTCCATCCCCGCCATGCTCTGGCCGGAGCTCGCACTGCCGATCGCGCCGCCCGACCACCACCACTACCGGATCATGAGACCAGCCCTGGCCTGCCTGGTCGGACTCGTCGGAATCCGTCAGTCCACCGATGCCGTTGCCCGGCACCTGGGCAAGGCCACCACCGGCTTCATGGCCTCCCGCATGCTCAACCAGCTCCGGGACCACCGCCACTGGCCGGACATCCAGACCGCGCTCACCAACATCGCGGACTACCTCGACGCACAGCCCGCCCCGATCGACTACCAGCGACGACGGCGTATCGACTACACCCACCTACTGACCGACGACGAGTGGGCCGACATCGCCCGGCACCTCGAAATCCCCCGCGGCAGCGGCGTTCAGGCAAGACTCTTCCGAGGCCATCTCTTCAAGCGCCTGAGCGGCCTGCCGTCACACCTGGCCCCGCCCACCTGCACCCCCACAAACGCATCCTTCCGCACACAGCAAGGCATGATCTACCGGAGGCTGACCCCGGGACTTTCCGCGCGCCTCGACCAAACCGGCCTGATGTTCCTCCGCAGCAAAGGGATCACCGACGAACCCGTGACCTGGCACCCTCCGGCCAGCCTCATCAACGGCCTCACCCTGCCCGGCCCCGACCCGGCCGAAATCGACACCAAGGCCCTGCACCGGCTGATCCGCGACTCCGGAATGACAGCCACCCAGGCCGCAGAACATCTCGGTACGACACTCGACATGGTGCGATGCCTCCTCGACCGGGCCCCGGCCCCAGACCTGACCATCCGCCAGCCGCGTCGAACCCCCGTCGCTGACACCATCCGCCCCTATCTGGACCGGGACACCTTCACCAAGCTCTATCTCGAGCAGCGGATGTCCTTGGGTTCGATCGGCGAGATATACGGTGTCTCCGCCGACGTAGTCAGAGGTATCGCCAACGAATACGGCATCCCGATCCGCACCCCGAAGGAGTACCGGCGCGGACAGGAGATCACCCGCGAATGGCTCCACGAGCAGTACATCACCTGCCACCGTTCGCTCACTGACATCGCCGAGGAAGTCGGCATGACGAGTTCGAACATCGCCAACTGGGCCAAGAAGCACAAGATTCCCTTGCGCCCGCGCGGTGGCGCAAGCCATGACGAAAGTCTCCGCATCCGGGACACCGCCAAACAGGCACCGCGCCTTCTGCGTCCCGCCCTCAACGGCCTTGGCGCCGAGGAACGGCTCCGGCGATTCGTGAAAGCCTCCACCTACCCAACCCTCGGCGCGGCTGCCCGCGACATGGACCTCAACGGCCCAAGACTCGTCATGCAAATCAACCGACTCGCCCGAGAGTTGGGCGGTCCACTCTACGAACGGGCTGAACGGGGCCGCCCCATGAAGCTCACGCCACTCGGCAAGCGAGTTGTGAAAGCCGCAATGGACTGGCTCTCAGAGCTGAGGCGCTGACGCCTCTCAACAAGAACGGCGTCGCTGATGCCAGATGCTGGCCTCGCTCAAGCGCGACCCGGGCGCGGTCGGGCTTGACTCCCTGCTGACGGAGATCACCATGCCGACACTCAGGCTCTGACTCTGATCGTGTCTTGGGGAGATGTGGTACCGCCCTGCAACTACTTGCGGCGTGTCTGCGTCTTGCTTGTATGTGATTACCCTTCATTCGATTAGCGGGCCGCCGTGGACGTACTGTGCGCACGGCGCGAATGAGACCGTCGGCGGCTCGGTGTGCTGCAAGGGCCGCACCATCGCGCATGATGTCTGCCTGGCGCATATGTCCGATGCTCAGCGTGCTGAGCATCTGGACAGCTTGGGCCCAGGCAGCAGTCTCGACTACCGGGGGACGACATTCACCCCAGAACTACTGGAGGAACTGCTGGCTTCCGTCACTGGTTCCGGGCCCCGGGAGATCACGCGTGCTAGCTTCACCAAGGCGGTGTTCACCGATTATGCCGATTTCAGCGGGGTCACGTTCACCGGCGTAGCCGACTTCACAGCAGCTGAGTTCCCTGAGGGAGCCCGCTTCACCGGAGCGACGTTCGGTTCAGCTCACTTCGAAGGTGCGGTATTCGGCTCGGACGTTCAGTTTGATGGAGGAGTGTCCTTCACCTCTGTCTCTTTCGGCGGGGCCCGCTTTGGCGGAGGTGCCTTTTTCGACTCGGCTGACTTCGGCTCTACCAAAGAGCTGTTCCCCAATGTGACGTTTGCCTACGGCGCGCATTTCACGAAGGTGGAGTTCAAGAGCAGAACACACATGGGGCCGCTAGTGTGCGTGAGAGGTGTTGACCTGACGCATTCAGTGTTCAGAGAGTCTGCAACAATCGAGGCAGCGGCGGATCACCTTGAGCTCCGACACACCCAGTGGGATTCCACGGCAGCGCTGCGGCTGCGCTATGCGACGGTGGATCTGAGCAATGCCCGCTTCGAGTACCCGATAACCATCACCTTCCACTCCGAGCCTTTCTCCATCACTCACCAGGGTGGACGCCTAAACCTCGACTTGCGGGCGGCCGCAGTGGACCTTCCCACTCCCGGCGATGACCTCCCTGAAGATCCTCTGCATGGCCATGACCGCGCCGTACAGGTGACATCTCTTCGTGGCGTGGATGCCGCACACCTGACCCTGACCAACATCGACCTGACAAAGTGCGTGTTCTCCGGCACGATCCACCTCGACCAGCTACGCATGGAAGGTCGGTGCCCGATGGCCCCGGCCCCGTCCGGCATCTCATGGCGCCGCGGTCTGCCCGTACGCTGGACACGTCGGCACACCCTTGCGGAGGAACACCACTGGCGGCGTTCGCAACACACAGCCGGTGAGTGGGTACAGGCTTCCGACGACGTGCAGGTGATCCACCCGCCGGAAACGGCAGCGCTGTACCGGCAGCTGCGCAAGTCGTTCGAGGACGGCAAGAACGAACCGGACGCTGCGGACTTCTATTACGGCGAGATGGAGATGCGGCGCAAGGACACCGGCCGGCCCAAGGGTGAGCGGGTCCTGCTCACTGGGTATTGGGCGGTCTCCGGATACGGACTGCGCGTCTCCCGTGCGCTGGGCTGGCTGCTGTTGGCCGTAGTCCTGACTGTGGCGCTGATGATGCTGTGGGGAGTACCGCAGGACGTCCCACAGCAGGAGACGACGGGGAAGCTCACCGGCCGGGAAATCACCCTGACTACCGACACCCCTGGCCCGACCGATCCTGACGGAAAGTTCCTCGAACGTATTTCCGCTGAGCGGTTCGAGAAGGCACTGGGCATCGTCACCAGCGCGGTGGTCTTCCGTGTCCCTCGCCAGGAACTCACCACCAGTGGCACGTATATCGATATGAGCTTCCGTGTCGTCGCACCCGTCCTACTCGGCCTCGGGGCCCTCGCTGTTCGTGGCCGCGTTAAGCGCTGACCAGGCGCAGACCTGACGTATTCCGGCTGGCCTCGATCTTGACCGATTGCCAAGTGATTCTTATCGTGTCGCCGCATTGGAGATGTGAACTGCTGTTGACCGCATCGAGCGGCGAACAGTTCCTGAGTCTGCTCGACGTGCTCCCCGCCACCTTCGACACGCTTCCGGAGACCTTGGACGCGGTGTCCAAGGCGGACATCGCCGGTCGCATGGAACGAGTATCGGCCCAGCGTGAGTGGGGCGGAGTAGATGCCTGCGGAAGCCAGTTCTGAAGAAATGCCACGAATCTGAGATGCGAACTCGTGGACAACAAGGACTGAGACAGCCCGAGAAGGTGCTGGTCAGCGCGACGCGCTATGACACGGAGCGCGAGATCGCTACAACAGCGATGTAGGGTCTCAAAACTCGCTGCATAATCGCCGTGAGACTCTTCCGGGTTTCACACACCCCGAACCACGCGTGCCCTGCCTTGCGTGCGGAAGCCTAGGGCGTGACGGTAGATTTCCGGCATTCGGTAGCGTCCGTCAGCGTCCCTGGCCATTGCGCCCCACTGCTCCAGGGCCTCGACATCATCAGGAGCCAGGTTCAGGTCAGCCGCGTCAAAGGGCATCTTGACGGACTCCGAGAAGGTTGCCATGTGCCGCAAGAGTTTCCCGAGCCGAGGATTTTCCTGGTTGATCTCCTCGACTTTCGCACGGCTGCACGCACCCAAAGCGCGGCGCATGGCCGCTGGGATCAACACTCGGTCCGGCCAGCGCTCATCGCCAGTCGAAGCGGTAGCCGCCTCGCGCAGGAAGCGGACGACATCGCGGGCTTGAATCTGTTCTTTGAAGTCCGCGAGAGCAGCAGGAACCCACCGCTCTGTCCATGCTTCACGTGAATTCTCGGTACCGAGCTTCGCGCCCCAGAGGGGAAGGAGCGCTTGGGCGATTTCTTCGAAGGTCATGTCCGCGATCGGAGGCTCTGGCGTCGTTACGGCGTTGGCACTTGACGCAATCCACAGCGAGAGCCTGAGCGCGTCTTCGGTGTCCCAGCGGAGCTCGTAGGGGGCGTAGCGGTCGAGGAACTGTCCGAGGTTCTGCTTGATGGCCGCGCGGACCAGGTCCTGACGCACGAATACCACGAGGCCGAGCGTGCGATTGCGCAGGCGACGGAGCCAGGCCGGAACCTCAACCAGCAGTGTTCGGAGGGCGATGCGCCGAGGTTCCGCCTCGAGGGACTCGAGCCAGTCCTCCAAGCCGTCAATCACGAAGACACAGGCTCCGGACGTGTCCAGGGTCCGCTGGATGAGGAATTCCTCAGCTGGTTCGTCATGTGCGGCACCGGCTGACCACGCCAGGCATTCCAGCCAGCGCCGCTTCCAGAACTCTGCGTCATGGGCCTGTGTGTCCGTGAGGCCGGCGTTCAGATGGCTGCGGAGTTCATCAGCGGTGACGCCTGGCCCACCTGCCGCGCGGTCTCTGAGTACTTGCGGTGAAAGCACGCCGGTTTGCGGCTCCGCGATATTGGCCGGGTCCAGGACAGGAATGACCATTGCTGTCCGCTCGACGCTCTGACCGTTCTCGCGCGCGAATGCGTCCCATGTCCCAGCCGTGCACATCCTGGCGAACGTGAATGTCTTGCCCGCGCCCTTCGCACCGACGACCACCGCTACTGGAAGGTCAGTGCTGTGATCTGCGATCAGGCGACGTACCGGCTCGGTCGTGAGGAAGCCGAGGCTGGAGTCCATACCCCGTCGCTCAGCGAAGACGAGACGACCTGCTGTGCTTTCCAGTGCACGTCGACGCTCGTCCAGGGTTGACGGCTCGTCCGCAGACGTGGGTACCGCTTGTGTAGCGCTTGGTGCGAACTCGCTGAGCAAGCTGGGCAGACCGCAGCGTCGGATGACTTCCACAACTGCGTCCCAGCTCTGCGGAAGCGCGAGCAGCTCTTCGCGGAACGGACTCAGCAGCGGCTCGGTCAGGACTTGTTCGTCCACTGCGAGATCATCTGAGGTGTACTCATCAGTGGCCGCAATGGCAATGGTGGACGACAGCGCTGCGGACAGCCCCCTTCGTGCCTCCTCGGCATGAAGGTCATGGACGTCCAGCCGGTACTGCGTCACGATCGCGCCGGGAGTCGGATCCGTTCGTGCTACCGCCGGAGACTGGGCCCCCAACTGCCGGATCATGGTCTCGGTTCCCTGAAGGGACTGGCTACTGACTGTGGTAACGAAGATCCGCGTCACGCGGGGGTCCAACAAGATGGGCGCTGCCAGCTCAGAGGCTCCGGCCCGCAAGTCCAATACGACGGTGTCGACCTCGGCCGCGACGGCGAGGGCCGCAAGGGATTCGCTGAGGAAGTACGGTGAGCGATCCTCGGTCAAAAGGTCGGTGGGGCCGATTCGGGGCGGACCGAGTCGACTACGTCGGCTGACGGGAAGCACGGTCACGCGGCCTAGCCCCGGATAGCGTGAGACTCGCTGGTTGGGAAGATACGCGGCAGCAATTTCCACCGCCTGTGTGGGGTCACCCAGCTTGGAAGAGTGCAGGAGGGCGAGGACATCCTCGTACGCGACATCACAGCGCCCCCCCTGTGCTTGGTACATCCAGGTGATGCCGGGGGCCTCCAGGTCTGCGTCCACGAGGAGAACATGCTGGCCTTGGGAGGCCAGGAGGTCAGCCAGCGCCACGGCGTGCAACGTGCGCCCCACACCACCCTTGAATGAGTGGAATGCGATGAGTTGCTTGTCGCCGGCAAACTGAGCGGCCTCCGGACGCGGCAGTGCGTCCCCCAGCGCAGAGGTGACACGACGCTCACTGAGCTTCGGACGGCGTGGGGCCGCTCCGGAATCGGTCGCTTCGATCAGGCGCACAGGTAGCGACTGGGGGGCGTGAGCTGTGGGGCGATCCAGGGTGAGTTCCAGGCCCGCATCATGTTCGGCGGCTGATCCAAGGCCGAACTGACTGTCTAGCCAGTCGCGGACGGCCGTGCTCTCAGTACCCGGACGAACTGTCAGCTCCAGTGTGTCCCACCAGGCGTCGACCTCCAGCAGCCACTGCGGCCACTGGCCCTCGGTGGCTGCATGCGCCAGTTGAGAATCGATGTCCACCCAGGTGAAGAGCTTGCCGGCCATAACGCTCAAGATCCTTTCCTGGCGTCCTTCACCAGTGCTTTCAATGCTTCCAGCGCAGCTTTCTGATCATCTGCGCGTAGTTCTGCACCATAGCGCCAAGCCTCGTGCAGCTGATGGCTCTCGATCCAAGTGCTGTCCTTGTGCCGACGGCAGCGCAATGGGTCTTGCCCGGGGGTGGGGTCCTGAAGATTCAGTGCCTTGGCCAAGCGGCGCAGATTGTGCGATCGCAGGTCACTGGGTAGGCCAGAAGTATCCTCGCGCTGCAGAATCCAGCGCAGCACCTCGGCCTTCAACCCGCACTCGGCAGCATAGAAGAGCAGCAACCCGCTGCTCGCCCCATCCCCCGCTTGCTCGGCGGCCTCTCCCTGTTTCGCGAGCCGCTCGCGGCTTCGCCGCAGCTCGCCTACCCCCACGTCGACCATCGCATCAGACTACTGGCGGAGGAGCGGCTCCTCCCGGAGATCCTCGGATGTGGCAGTCAGGACTCGCATCGTCAACCGCATGACGCGAGCAAGGCTGTGCGTGAGCGCAGAACAGTTGATCGCGGAAACCGGCCCGAAGAAATGCCACGAGACTGAGACTCAAGCACGTGGACAAGAACTGAGACAGGCTGGGAAGCCGATGGTCAGCGCGACGCGTTGTGACACAGAGCGCGAGATCCTACAGGTTTGTAGGGTCTCAGACCTCGCTGCGTAATCTCGGCGAGAACCGCACGGCGGCGGCACTTGTGCCGCCGCCGTGAGACTCGCAGGCCGGAGCGTCACCTGGTCGGTGACGAGAACAGTGGCGAACGTTCCGCGGCCACCAACTCCAGTGCCGCAGCAACTCTCCGCGTGCGATCAATGGGTGAGCTAGCATCCGCGCATGCGTGGACAGTTCACCGGCTGGCCGGAGCAGGCCATGGATGTGTTGTGGCAGCTCCAGGGCGAACCGGCCCACGCGACCCGCGAGCGCTGTCGCGCGGACCGTGAACGCCTGGTCCGGCAGCCGATGATCGCCCTTCTCAACGAGGTTGCGGACACCGACCCCCGGTACGAGGACTTCTCCGTCTGGCACTACCGCACCGACTCCTGGTGGTGGCAGCACCAGGGCGCGGTGATCCGGCTCGGGCGCAAGATCGAGATCGGTCTCCGGTTCTCCCTGGACGGCCTGCGGATCCAGGGCGCCTGGTGGTACCCCGATCCCGGCCAGGTGGACATGTTCCGCAGAGCCGTGGCCGCCGAGGGGAGCGGCCGCGAACTGTCCGCCATCGTCGAGGACGTGCGGAAGAAGGGCTACGACATCTCCGGGGACGTGATGAAACGCCCCCCGCGCGGCTATCCGGCAGACCACTCCCGTACGAACCTGCTGCGCCACCGTTCGCTGATCGCCGCGCGTTCCCTCGGCTGCGAGGAGTGGCTGCACACCCCCGAGGCGGTCGGCCGGGTTCTCTCGGCCGCCGCCGACCTGGACGCCCTGCTCATGTGGCTGGTCCGCCACGTGAAGCGCACCGCCTGACAGCGCTCCCGGACCTGCGCTCAACGCCTCGTCTCGTACCTGTTCAGGATCACGCCGCCTTGAAGCGTCCGCGTCTCCACCAGGTTCAGGTTCACCCAGCTGTCCAGCGCGGCGAAGAACGGCGTGCCGCCGCCCACCAGCACCGGCGCGGTGGCCAGCACGTACTCGTCGATCAGCCCGGCCCGCATGGCCGCCCCGGCGAGCGTCGCGCCGCCGATGTCCATCGGGCCGCCGTCCTCGGCCTTGAGCCGGGTGATCTCGGCGACCGCGTCGCCGGTGACCAGGCGGGTGTTCCAGTCGACCTTGTCGATCGTCGAGGAGAACACCACCTTCGACATGTCCCGCCAGCGGCGCGCGAACTCGATCTCCGCCGGGGAGGCGCCCGGCTGCTGGTCGCCGGTCGGCCAGTAGGAGCTCATCGTCTGCCACAGCTTGCACCCGTACAGCGTCAGCTCGGTCGCCCGCAACTGGTCGGACCAGAACTGGAACAGCTCGTCGCTCGGCACGCTCCAGCCGATGTCGTCGCCGGGCGCGGCGATGTAGCCGTCCAGGGACACGTTCATGCCGTAGATCAGTTTCCGCATGGCGCCAGCCTTCCGTGAATCGGTCTCACGCGTACAGACCGACGCGGCGCGGGAAACTCATCGGTGCGCGATCCGCCGAGCCGGTTCTCTGTCCCCCGGGCCCAATTCGACGGTTGGGCCCGGGGTTGGGCCTTGGGGCCCATGCCCGTAGGAGCGTGCCGCCGTATGTTTCTCATGTCGCCAGCGAGACCGGCCAGGAGGAAGCCGGAAGCGCGGGAGACACCAAAGACTCGTACGAGTCGGCCGGTCGTCGGCCGGCCTACACACAGGGGGAAAATCTCATGTCGAACGTCACGCTGAAGGCCGCCACCAACGCCAAGCTCTACGTCGGCACCTGGGCGAACACCGCCGTCGCCGCCATGAAGCGCCGCAGCGACAAGGGCCAGGGCGCGGTCGAGTACGTCGGCGTCATCGTCCTCGTCGCGCTGATCATCGCCGCGATCGTCGGCTCCGGTGTCGCGGACGAGATCGCCGGCGGTCTGTCGGACAAGGTCGGCGAGATCCTCGGCGGCTGATCCACCGGACTCGCAGCGAGCAGGGCAGGCCGCATTCATTCCCGCCAGGATGGTGCCGGACCTGCCCTTCTCGCTTCCGTGACAGGGGTCTGTACGGCAGACCCCCGATGACCCCCCACCTCTGCCCCGTCCGCCTGTACGCCAGGCGGCCGGGGCAGTGCCCTGTCCGCGCGCCGGCCTGCCCGCGCCCGGCCTGCCCGCGCCCGGCCTGCCCGTCCGCCGGACTGCCCGTCCACCGCTCACGTCCGCTGCCCGGTTCGGGCGCCGGGGTGCCCGGTTGCCCCGGAACTGAGCCCGTTATTGGGCCCTCGGGCCCATGACCCGGCCCGAGTTGGCGCCGTAGCGTCGTGTGTATGTTGCCATCGGGGGTAGTACGTCGGATTCGTCATGTCCGACGTCGGGCGCGGCAGTCCCTGCCGCGTACCGACGTCCGGCTGCTGGGCGCTCTGCGCGGGGCTTCACAGCGCGGACAGGGAGCGATCGAGTACGTGGGCCTGATCGTCGTCGTGGCGGCGATCGTGGGGGCGCTGGTCGGTACGGGGGTCGGGCCGGCGCTGGCCGAGGGGATCAGCACACAGGTCTGCAAGATCACCGGCGGGGGAAACTGCGGTGGCGGCAGCGACACGGTCGCGGAGGACGACGAGGGCGGTGACGACGTCCCGCCCGGCGGCACGGACGACCCCGCCTCCGATTCCGGCGGCGGCGACGGCAACGGTGACAAGTCGCAGGCGGAGCTCGACTACGACGCCGCGCTGAAGGAACTCCAGGACGCGCAGGCGGCGGAGAAGAGCGACAGCGACAAGGCGAAGGAAGCCGCGAAGGAACTCGCGAAGATCCTCGCCGACGAACTGGGCATCACGGACGCTCTGGACTGCATCACCAAGGGCGACATGGGCGCCTGCACGGAAACCCTGATCAACGTGCTGCTCAGCATCGTCGGCGGTGCGGTGGGCAAGCTGGCCGCGAAGTACGGCGCTCCATGGAAGTGGAAGAAGGCCGTCGAGCTGGTCAAGAAGCTCAAGAAGCACGGCGGGGATCTGTACGACGGTCTCAAGGGCCTGATCAAGAACCGCAAACGTGTCGACGACGCCGAGGACAGACTCGCCGACGCGAAGAAGAAACTCGACCAGGAGAAGAAGGACAAACCCGACGGCGACAAGCCGGAGGACAAGCCGGAGTCGTGTGCCGTCAAGCACAGCTTCCTGCCCGGCACTCCCGTGTTGCTCGCCGACGGCCGCCGGATGGCGATCGACAAGGTCCGGGCCGGCATGCGCGTCGTCGCCACCGACCCGGAGAGCGGTCGGACGCGGGCCCGCGCCGTCGAACGCACCATCACCACGTACGACGACAAGGACTTCACGCGCCTCACGGTCCTCACGGACTCCGGCACCGAGGTTCTGACGGCGACCGATACGCACCCCTTCTGGCTGACGGACCGGGGTCGCTGGGCGGACGCCGGGGACATCGTGCCCGGGGACGACCTCCGTACGCCCGCGGGTACGTCGGTGCAGGTCACGGCCGTCGACCGCTACACCAAGCGGCAGACCACGCACGACCTCACCATCAACGGCATCCACACGTACTATGTCGTCACCGGCGACACACCGGTCCTGGTGCACAACAACGACTGGTGCACCGACGAGGAGCGGCTCGAAGACGCGGGCGACATCGCCAAGGGGCATGCGGACAACAAGCACGCGAAGGACTTCCCGGGTGTCTCGGCGGAGGATCTCGGCAAGCTCGCCACCGACGTCATGAAGAATCCCTCGCGGACCAAGCCCCTCGGCAGCGGCCGGAAGGCGTACCTCGGCAAGGACGGTACGACGATCGTGATTCATGACCCGACGCATCCGGACGGTGGAACCATCTTCCGCCGGGACCCGACGACGCTGGACGACTACTGGGAGGAACTCAGCTGATGGCGGGAAGCGACGTGGCGGCGAGCGCCCTGCTCGCCGACGACGAGACCGCGCTGCTGCGGCGGGCCCTCCTGGAGTGGGGCGGGCCCGCCCGGTGCGGCGATCAACTCGCCGTCGGCATGGGGTTCGAGAGCGAGCGCGATCTGCTCGACCAGTGTTCCCGGCTGCGGCGCGCGCTCGCCGACGACGTGCCGCTCGCCCCGGTCGACTGGGCGCGGATTCTGCTGGCCGTCGAGATCGTGTTCGTCAGCGACCTGGTCGGCACGGGCTTCGAATGGCCGACGACCACCGGGCGCAGTGACGAGACGACGATCAAGTCGCTCCGGTCCATCCAGCGGAAGCTCGGAAAGACGGTCAGGCCCTACTACGGCGGGACCCCGAGCGACGCGGGAAACGAGTGAGCGTCAGCGGTCGGAGCAGGCCGGCGGAGCCGGTGAAGCCGGTAGAGAGCGAGATGGGAAACAGATGAGGACGCGCACCGCAGGTACGGCACGGCGGACCGGCACGGTCGCCGCACTGGCCGCGCTCGTGCTGGGGGTCACCGCTGCCTGCGGCGGCGACGACGCCGACGGGAAGAAGCCGGACGCCTCCGCCAGTGGCACGGCGGAGGCGAGGGACCCGAAGGACCCCGGGCAGGTCTCGGAGCCGCCGGCCCTGGAGGACCAGCCGAAGACCGTCAACCCGGAGGTGAAGGGCGTCGGCGCGGGTGGCGGCAAGGAGCTGACCAAGGCCGAGCTGGACGCCGCCGTGCTGGCCACCGGCGATGTGCCGACGTTCAAGTCCGGCCCGATGGACGGGCCGCCGGAGCAGGGCGAGAGCGCCGACAAGCCGGACTGCGCACCGCTCACCGCGATGATCAACGGCAAGCCCGAGCCCGAGCCGTCGGCGGTCATCTACCGTCAGCTCGTCGGCGCGAAGACCGGCCGGCCCGCCATCTCCGAATTCCTCGCCACCCACGGGACACAGGGCGCCACCACTCTCTTCAACCGGCTCAGCGAGGCGGTCAAGAACTGCGAGGACGGCTTCAAGGGAACCGGCGCGGGCAGCACGTCGACGTACGCGGCGGTGAAGCGGCTCGACGTCCCCAAGGCGGGCGACGACACCCTCGCGTACCAGGTGACGGGCGAGTTCGAGGGCGATCCGGTGCCGATGGTGTTCCAGGTCGTACGCGTGGGCGGCACGGTCGCGACCTTCTACACCGCGAACTTCGAGGGCACCACGACCCCGGAGATACCGTCGATCCTGCTCGCGACCCAGGCGGTGAAGCTCAAGTAGCCCGCCGGCGAGGGGCCTTGGGGATCAGGCGCCGGACAGGCTCTGGGCGTGCACGCTCAGCCGCACGCCCGGACGCAGGCCCCACCGCTCCATCGCCCCGGCCTCGGCCTCCAGCACATGCCGGGCCCGCAGCCGGGGCAGCGGCATCCGGCCGGGCTTCACCGTGTGGACGTGGACGACCTTCAACTCCTTGTCCAGATAGGCCACATCGATCGTGAAGCCCATCCGGAACGTGTGCACGCTGCTGCACGGCGTGATCAGCAGCGCGCCGTCGAGCCCGGTCCGCCCCAGCAGCCCGCGCCGCCGCGCGTTGTACGAGGCGGCGATCTCCAGCGCGACCGGCTCGTCCCGGCCCTCGATCGTCAGACTGCCCTTGCCGTTCTGCCATTTCCCCATGGCGCTAGACCATACGACCCAACGCCCCGCGATCCGGCCGCGGAGCCCAATTCCCGGCCTCCTCATGGCGGATATGGGTCATAGGGGGTGTCTTTCCGATCTTGCCGGGCTCGCGGGATCTGGCACGCACGCTCGCCGCGTTGTCGTCGGTCGCCATGGCTCCGCCATGTCTCCCTCCTCCGCCTTGCGATCGCACGCACCAGATCCCGCTCCCTGATCCGGCCTGACCGGAAAGACACCCCCAGGACCTATGACCCGCCACGCGGTTCGCTCTAAGGTCGACCATGTGCACGCCATGCTGATCGTTGTCGCTGTCCTCTGGGGCGCAGCCGCCGGGCTGCTCCTTCCGCGCGCCGCGTACCGGCTCTCCGTCGAGCCCGATGAGGCGTACCGCGACAGCTGCGAGGCGGGGCACCCGATCATCGGGCCCGCCAAGGGCTGGCTCGGCAGGGCCGGTTGTGCGACCTGCGTGGCGGCGGGCGGTGTGGTCACGGCAGCGGGCGGGCGTACGGACTCAGGGGCCGCCGCGTCCCCGGGGCGTGCGGAGGCCGGCGAGGCCGCGCTTCCCCGCACGGACGAGTCCGCCCCCGCGCCGGGTGAGGCGTCCCCGGAGACCGGCACCGACGACGCGGAGACCAGCACCGCCCCGGCACCCGTCCTGCGCGGCGCGCGCTACGTCCCCTCCCTCTACGTCACCGTCATCACCGCCCTCGTCTGCGGCGCCCTCGCCGCCGCCACCGGGCCCCGCCCCGAACTCGCCGTCTGGCTGCTGCTCGCACCCTTCGCCGTACTGCTCGCGCTCGTCGACCGCAACGTGCACCGCCTCCCCGACCAGTTGACGCTGCCGCTCGCGCTGGCCGCCGCCGTGCTGCTCGGGATCGCCGCGCTCCTCCCGGCGGACGGCGGCTCCTGGCCGACCGCGCTCCTGGGCGGACTCGCCCTCGGCGCCTGCTACTTCGTCCTTTTCCTGATCAACCCGAACGGCATGGGCTTCGGCGACGTCAAGCTCGCGCTCTCGCTGGGTGTCGTGCTCGGCTGGTACGGCTGGGCGGTGCTGTTCGTCGGTGCCTTCGCGGGATTCCTGTTCGGGTCGCTGTACGGGCTCGGGCTGATGCTCCTGCGCCGGGCGAACCGTAAGTCCGCGATCCCCTTCGGACCGTTCATGATCACCGGGGCGCTGCTCGGCCTGGTGCTCGGCGCCCTCGCGGTCTGAGCCGGCCCCGGACCCGGGCGAAATGCGTTCGCGGTCCGCACAGCGCCCCTGGGAGCATCCCCGCATGTCTTCCTTCGATGACCTGATCGCCGAGGCCGGCGCCGTCTCCGTCGACGGCTGGGACTTCTCGTGGCTCGACGGGCGGGCGACGGAGGAACGGCCCCCGTGGGGCTACGCCCGTGCCATGGCCGAGCGGATGGCGCGCGCCACCGCCGCCCTCGACATCCAGACCGGCGGCGGTGAAGTCCTCGCCTCCGTACCGGCGTTGCCGCCGCTGACCGTGGCCACCGAGGGCTGGCCGCCGAACGTGGCCCGCGCCACCGCGCTGCTGCACCCGCGCGGTGCGGTCGTCGTCAGTGACCAGGACGAGCCGCCGCTGCCCTTCGCGGACGCGGCGTTCGACCTCGTCGTCAGCCGGCACCCGGTGAAGGCGTGGTGGACGGAGATCACCCGCGTCCTGCGGCCCGGCGGCACGTACTTCTCCCAGGAGGTCGGCCCGGCCAGCGTCTTCGAACTGGTCGAGTACTTCCTGGGGCCGCAGCCCGACGGCCGCACGGCGCGCGACCCCGAACGGGCCAGGGCGGCGGCCGAGGCCGCCGGGCTCGACGTGGTGGATCTGCGGACGGCGGCGCTGCGCACCGAGTTCCACGACATCGGCGCCGTCGTCTACTTTCTGCGCAAGGTGATCTGGATGGTGCCCGGTTTCACCGTCGACCGTTACCGCGATCAACTCGCCGCCCTGCACCGCCGTATCGAGACGGAGGGCCCCTTCGTGGCCACCACGACACGCTTCCTGATCGAGGCGGTCAAGCCCGCCTGACGGAGCCCCCGGTCACGGCCTAGGCGTGCGGCCCGACCGCCACCGTCCCGATCGTGAGGCGCGGCGTGCCCTGAAGGATCCGGCCCGTCCGTTTCACCTGCTCATCGAGCTCCGCGCGCCGCGCGGCCGTCAGCGGGCGCAGCGGTTCCACCGTGACGTCCAGCCACTTCCCTGAGCGGCGCTGGTGCCACACCCCGGCGACGACCCCGTCGATCAGCACCACGGGGTAGTTCCCGGCCTGCCCGCCCCCGAGCGCCCGCTCGTACGCCGTGCCGGGGAAGAGCCGTTCGCGCGGCTGGGAGGCGATGGTGAAGGCGTCGAAGTAGGGGAGGAGCCGCAGACCGCGAGCCACCGGCCCGGCCGGGAAGTCCGTGTCGCCCGCCACCACCCAGGCGGGCCCGCCCTCGTAGGAGACCCGCTCGGTGCGGCCCTCGGCCGCGAGCGTGTCGAACAGTTCCCTGGCCCACTTCACCGGCGTGGTGAGCCACTTGGCGAAGTGCTGTGGGGAGGCGGGCCCGTACGCGTACAGATAGCGCTCCACGAGCCCGGCGAGCGCCTTCGGCCCCGCCAGCGGGACGAATCCGGGCAGCAGCCGGTGGGGATTGGTGTATGTGACCTTCCGCCCACGGTTCGGCCCGAAGCAGAGCGCGCCGCGGTGCGCCGCCGTGTGCGTCATCTGCCGCCAGCGCGGCCACTTCGTCTGGAACGCGTCCATGACCAGGTCCCCGGCCCAGGGCCCGGTGCGCCCCACGATCTCGTCGGTCAGCTCGTCGACGGTGAGGTCGTCGTCCGCCAGCGCGTCGGCGATGGCGGCGACGACCTGGTCCGTCTCGGCCTCGCTCATCCGCACTCCTGCGGGCATGGGGTTGCCCGTGGGCAGCGCGGAGAGCGCCCCGGTCCACAGCGGCAGCTCGGCCGACGGCAGCAGATGTACGGTGCCGCGCGGCCCGAACGTCTTGACCAGACTGCCGTCGGTCCACAGCGCGCCGCGCACGGCCTCGCGTGTCTCGCCGCCGTCCAGCCGCAGCGCGACGGACAGTTCGGCCGCGGACAGCACCTGCGCGTGGGCGCCGACCATGGCGCCGGTGACGGCGGCGGGGCCGCCGCCCGAGGGCGCGGCGAGCCCCTGCCGGGCCAGCCGCCGGGCGTTGGCGGTGGCCCAGCTCACGGACACGGACCCGGACTCCGGCACGGACTCGGTCTTCTTCGTCGTCATACGGCCGACCCTAGGAGCCATACAGGACAGATTCCGTCCGCATGAAGGCGCCATCGCGAAGAGCCCTCGTAGGCTTTCCTGTGGCGGAGTACTGCCACAAAGGTAAGTAGAAGCATCCGGCGAGGAGTTGGCAGTGACACGACGGCCCGGGAACCCCTTCGTCTGCGGTCTCGACGCGGCGGTCGCCGTCGTCGGCGGGAAGTGGAAGCCGCTGATCCTCTGGGCGTTGAACGACGGGGGCGTCCTGCGCTTCGGCGAGCTGAGGCGCCATGTCGAAGGGGTCAGCGAGAAGGTGCTCATCCAGCAACTGCGCGAGCTGGAGGCCGACTCGATCGTGAAGCGCGAGGTCTACCGGGAGGTCCCGCCGCGCGTCGAGTACTCCCTCACGGAGCTGGGCCGGGCGCTGAACACGGCGCTGATCCCACTGGGCGGGTGGGGACGCGAGAACATGGACGTCATCATCGCGAACAAGGCGAAGGCCGCCGCGAAGGTCCCCGCGAAGGCCGCCTCGCTCTGAACCGCGTACTCCCAACGGGTGGCGACTTCACGCCAATCGAAAACCCCCGGAAGCCCGCCCGGCCCCGCTGTCCAGGGCCTTTTACATGCCGGACGCACCAAACCGGCAACTCCGCAGCGTAGCGACCGGCGTGCGTGGCACCCAGCACTACTTACAAAGGGTTATGGTGGAAACCCCCCCTCGGGCCGGTCCGTATCCCCCCCACGGACCGGCCCGTTTTTTCATGTCCACACTCCGTCAAGTTCCTGACGGTGGCGCGTTAGCTCCGTCCGGCCCAGATGTTGGTGCCCTCCGTGTCCACCGCGAAGCCGTCGATCTCCTTCAGCTCCTCCGCCGTCAGCGTGGCCCCTTCGAGCGCCGCGACGTTCTCCTCCAGCTGCTTGGTGCTCGACGCGCCGATCAGGGCCGACGTCATCCGCTCGTCACGGAGCACCCAGTTGATCGCCAGCTGCGCCAGCGACTGACCGCGCCGCCGCGCGATCTCGTTGAGCCCGTTGAGCCTGCGCACGACCTCGTCCGAGAGCAGGCCCGGGTCGAGGGACTTGCCCTGCGTGGCCCGTGACCCCTCGGGAATCCCCTGGAGGTACTTGTTGGTGAGCAGGCCCTGCGCCAGCGGTACGAAGGAGATGCAGCCCATGCCGGCCGACTCCAGCGTGTCGAGCAGGCCGTCGTCCTCGGTCCAGCGGTTGATCATCGAGTAGGAGGGCTGGTGGATGAGCGCGGGAACGCCCATCTCCTTCAGCAGCCGCGCCGCTCCGGCGGTCTGCTCCGCCGTGTACGACGACACACCCACGTACAGCGCCTTGCCCTGCCGTACCGCGGACGCCAGCGCGCCCATGGTCTCCTCAAGGGGGGTGTGCGGGTCGAAGCGGTGCGAGTAGAAGATGTCGACGTAGTCGACGCCCATCCGCTTGAGAGAGGCATCGAGTGACGACGTCAGATATTTACGGGAACCCCACTCGCCGTACGGGCCGGGATGCATCAGATATCCGGCCTTGGTCGAAATGATCAATTCGTCGCGATAGGCCGAGAAGTCCTGAGCGAAGATCTTGCCGAAGTTCTCCTCGGCGGACCCGGGCGGGGGGCCGTAGTTGTTCGCCAGATCGAAGTGCGTGATACCGAGATCGAAGGCGCGGCGCAGGATCGCGCGCTGCGAGTCGATGGTCCGGTCGTCACCGAAGTTGTGCCAGAGGCCCAGGGAGAGCGCGGGGAGCTTGAGGCCGCTGCGTCCGCTGCGCCGGTACTCCATGGAGCCGTAACGGTCGTCGGCTGCGAGGTAAGTGGGGAATTCAGTCACGAGTCCTTGCCTATCACGGACTTGTGACAGACCGGGTTGGGCCGTCGTGCCGCCCGCGCAGTACTGTGACGGCTTCGGGTGCCAGGGGCGCTCCCCTCTTTTCGCGGACGGCCCTCCCCGCGGTGGACGTGCCGCCCCGCGGGCCGCCTGACGGGCGGTCCCCGGCAGAAATCGAGAGGTGGAATCGGTGAACTTGCGCGACCTGGTGTACGGGCTCTACGCGCGCCGGGTGGAAAGGCGCCTCGATCACACCCAGGTGCTTCCCAAGCACATCGGTGTCGTCCTCGACGGGAACCGCCGCTGGGCGAAAGCCTCCGGCGGCACGAGCGAGCAGGGCCATATGGCCGGCGCCAGCAAGATCCAGGAACTGCTCGGCTGGTGCGTCGAGACGGACGTCGAGGTGGTCACCCTGTGGCTGCTCTCCACGGACAACCTCGACCGCCCCGACGAGGAGCTGATCCCCCTCCTCGGCATCATCGAGAACGCCGTTCGCGACCTCGCGGCCGACGGCCGCTGGCGGGTCCACCACGTCGGCACCCTGGACCTGCTTCCCTCCCGTACGCAGACCGTCCTCAAAGAGGCCGAGCAGGCCACCGACGGCAACGCCGGAATACTGGTCAATGTCGCCGTCGGCTACGGCGGGCGGCAGGAGATCGCCGACGCCGTCCGCTCCCTCCTGCTGGACCACGCCGACAAGGGCACCTCCTTCGAGGAGCTCGCGGAGATCGTCGACACGGACCTGATCGCCTCGCACCTCTACACCCGTGGCCAGCCCGATCCCGACCTGGTGATCAGGACCAGCGGCGAACAGCGTCTCTCCGGCTTCATGCTGTGGCAGAGCGCCCATTCGGAGTACTACTTCTGCGAAGTCTTCTGGCCGGCTTTCCGCAAGGTCGACTTCCTCCGCGCCCTGCGTGACTACGCCGCGCGACACCGCCGCTACGGAGTCTGAGGCCCGGTCCCGCAAGCCCTCCGATACCCCTCCCCGGAATCTCCCCGTACGCCACACCGAACGCTCGTTCGCCGCTGGACGTACGTTCCGTCATCCCAGGTTCACACGGTGGTCGTCATACGCCGTGGCATGGCCGCGGGTGTTCGAGGGAATACCTCTCCACAGGTCGGCGTCCGAGCAGAACCGTCAGCGATGACGGCGGGCGTCGAATCTCAGCGGTCGGCCCAGCCGTCCGCCCGGGAGGCCCTTTGCACCAGGACGATCGTACGGTGACGCGTACGGGCGCCGTGGAGGGCCGGTCCTCGGCCCGCGCACATGGGCCCGAGTCCGGTCCGTCGTCCGCCGTCAGGCGGGCGACCACAGCCCGTGACGCCGTCGCATCCCGACCTCGTCCGAGGGGGTACGTCCTTCCGTGGTGACAAGCACAAAGCGCCGCATGCCCGACAGGCGCACCTATGTTCTCGACACCAGCGTCCTGCTGGCCGATCCCAACGCCATGTCCCGCTTCGACGAGCACGAAGTCGTGCTGCCGATCGTGGTGATCACGGAGCTGGAGGCCAAGAGGCACCATCCGGAGCTGGGGTACTTCGCCCGGCAGGCCCTGCGCCTGCTCGACGACTTCCGCATCCGGTACGGCCGCCTCGACGCCCCCATCCCGCTGGGCGACCTGGGAGGCACGCTGCGCGTCGAGCTCAACCACTCCGATCCCGGCGTCCTTCCCGCCGGCTTCAGACTGGGGGACAACGACTCGCGGATTCTCGCGGTGGCGCGCAATCTCCAGGCCGAGGGGTACGACGTCACCGTCGTCTCCAAGGACCTGCCGCTGCGCATCAAGGCATCGTCGGTCGGACTTCTCGCCGAGGAGTACCGCGCGGAGCTGGCCATCACCGACTCCGGCTGGACCGGAATGAGCGAGATGGCGCTCTCGGCCGAGCAGGTCGATCTCCTCTTCACCGAGGAGACGCTGTACGTGCCGGAGCTGAGCGACCTGCCGGTGCACACCGGACTGGTCCTCCAGTCCGACCGCGGCAAGGCGCTCGGCCGGATCACGCCCGAGGGCAATGTGAAGCTCGTCCGCGGCGACCGGGAGGCCTTCGGGATCCACGGCCGCAGCGCCGAGCAGCGCATCGCGCTCGACCTGCTCCTCGACCCGGACATCGGCATCATCTCGATGGGCGGCCGTGCGGGCACCGGCAAGTCGGCCCTGGCGCTGTGCGCGGGCCTGGAGGCGGTCCTGGAGCGCCGTCAGCACAAGAAGGTGATGGTCTTCCGGCCGCTGTACGCGGTGGGCGGGCAGGAGCTCGGCTATCTGCCGGGCACCGAGGCCGAGAAGATGAGCCCTTGGGCGCAGGCGGTCTTCGACACGCTGTCGGCCGTCGCCGGCCGTGAGGTGATCGAGGAGGTGCTGGGCCGCGGCATGCTCGAAGTGCTGCCGCTGACGCACATCCGCGGACGGTCGCTGCACGACGCGTTCGTCATCGTGGACGAGGCCCAGTCGCTGGAGCGGAACGTCCTGCTGACGGTTCTCTCCCGGATCGGGGCCGACTCCCGCGTGGTGCTGACCCATGACGTGGCGCAGCGCGACAACTTGCGTGTGGGCAGGTACGACGGCGTGGTCGCGGTCGTCGAGAAGCTCAAGGGGCACCCGCTCTTCGCGCATGTCACCCTCAACCGCTCCGAGCGCTCGCCGATCGCCGCGCTCGTGACCGAAATGCTGGAAGAAGGTTAGTTCTCCGCCTGAATGCGGCAGTTGGCGCCGCCCGGAAAGGCCCAAGAGCCTAGCCGGGCGGCGCTCTGCCGCGCGGCCATTTCCGTGAAACCCGTGTGGCAAACGGGGTGTGAGCTATCCCACGCAACGAAGAATTGCCTTGCGGCGTCCGGGTCCGGCAGAGTCTTGCTTCCGTCAGGCCCCGCATACGACACACCCGCATCTTCAGGGATGCCGCACCACACAACTCAACACTTGACGTCGTATGCCGCCCGCGCTTCATCCGGCGCTTCCGCCATGGAAGTTGCCGACGGGCCCGTGTCTCCCGTGACGTGCGGTACGGAGACCAGTGCCAGGGGCACGATTGCATCCGTGAGGTCACGTACACGGACGCTGCTGGAAGGAAACCGTGTGAGCCGGATCTCGGTCCGGGGATTCGCCGTGGCATCAGCTACAGCGGTCACCACCGTCGGCGCAGTCGTGGGAGTGGCTTCGGGCGCTCCCCAGGCCTCGGACGACAATTTCGAGGCGACCGCAGCTGACACGACGCTCCTCGCAGACATCCCCGCGGGCCAGCACGCCCAGGTCCAGACTGTGTCACTGGCGCAGCAGGCCGACGCGCAGGCGAACGCCGCCGACGTGGCAGCGAAGAAGTCCGCCGAGGAATCGGCTCGTATCCAGGCCGCCAAGGACGCCGAGGCGAAGAAGCAGGCCGCCGAGGAGAAGGTCGAGCAGGAGCGCGAGGCCAAGGAGAAGGAGGCCGAGCGCGCCAGCCGTTCGGAGACGCGTGACTCCTCCGACTTCGTGGTCCAGAGCTCGTACTCCGTCGCCGAAGTCCAGGCGATGGCCCGCCAGATGATCCCTGGCGACCAGTACCAGTGCTTCAGCAACATCGTGGACCACGAGTCCACCTGGAACTACCAGGCGTCCAACCCCTCGTCGGGCGCCTACGGTCTCGTCCAGGCGCTGCCCGGCTCCAAGATGGCCTCCGCGGGCGCCGACTGGCAGACCAACCCGGCCACCCAGATCAAGTGGGGCCTGAACTACATGAACGACCGCTACGGCAGCCCGTGCGGCGCCTGGTCGTTCTGGCAGGCCAACAACTGGTACTAGCCCGACCCGTTCTTTCCCGTCGGTATTCAGGCCGTCGACGCTCAACCTTGTGAAGCCCCTCTCCGTCCTACGGTGAGGGGCTTTGCGCGTGTACCGTCAGACCGGTACGACTCCGGGGAAGAAGGATTCAGCATGTCGAAACTGCCGGGGTGGCTCGGCCGGGTCGGAGCCGAACTGACCCAGCTGGGAGAGCGGTTGGGGGAACGCCGTACGGAGGCTACGGCGGACGACGTGCCGGGGGGCGGACGCGGACCGGAGACCGTTCCGGTCCCGCCGGACCACATTCCTGGCGCCCAGGCCAAACCGGAGCCCGCGGCGGCCATTCCGTGGGGGATGCGGGTCGCCGCCGAGGCCGCCTGGCGGCTGCTCGTACTGGCCGCCATGCTCTGGGTGTTGATGAAGATCATCGGCGCCGTACAGCTCGTGGTGATGGCGTTCGTCGGCGCGCTGCTCGTCACCGCGCTTCTCCAGCCCACGGTCGCCAGGCTCAAGAAGTGGGGCCTGCCGCGTGGTGTGGCCACCGCGGTGACCGCCTTCGCCGGGTTCGTCATCATGGGCCTCACAGGCTGGTTCGTGGTGTGGCAGGTCGTCGAGAACATCGACGTGCTCTCCGACCGTGTCACCGACGGCATCGACGAGCTCAAACGCTGGCTCCTCAACAGCCCGTTCCATGTGACCGAGCAGCAGATCAACGACCTCGCGAAGAGCCTCAGCGACGCGATCGGCACCAACACCGAGGAGATCACCTCCGCGGGCATCCAGGGCGTGACCGTCGTGGTCGAGCTGCTGACGGGGATCCTGCTCGCCGTGTTCTCCACGCTGTTCCTGCTCTACGACGGCCGGCGGATCTGGGAGTGGTCGCTCAAGCTCTTCCCCGCTCAGGCCCGTCCGGGTCTGGCCGGTGCCGGGCCGCGCGCCTGGCGCACGCTGACGGCGTATGTACGGGGGACGCTCATTGTCGCGCTGATCGACGCGGTCTTCATCGGCCTCGGGCTCTACTTCCTCGATGTCCCGCTCGCGGTGCCGCTGGCCGTCTTCATCTTCCTCGGCGCGTTCATCCCGCTCGTCGGAGCGGTGATCTCCGGCGCGCTCGCCGTGGTCGTCGCGCTGGTCACCCAGGACGTGTTCACGGCGCTGATGGTGCTGATCGTCGTTCTCGCCGTCCAGCAGATCGAGGGCCATATCCTCCAGCCCTTCATCCTCGGCCGCGCGGTACGGGTCCATCCGCTGGCCGTCGTCCTCGCCGTCGCGACGGGCGGACTCGTCGCCGGTATCGGCGGGGCGGTCGTCGCGGTGCCGCTGGTCGCCGTCACGAACACCGTCGTCGGCTACCTCCGCGCGTACAGCCGGGAGCCTTCGCCGCGCGACGGTGGCCCGGGGCCGCACGCCGCGACGGTGGGGCTCACTGTCGCGCCGACGCCCGTCCCGGTCACCCCTGCCCCGGCTCCGGCCGCCCCCGCGTCCCGTCCCGACGCGCCCGTCTCCGACACGCCTCCCGCCGAGCCCCGGAACGGATCGGAATGATCTCCGAACCGGAACTGGAAGGCGAGGCGTCCGCGCCGGTTCCGCCGCCAAGACGCCCCGGGCTTCCGGGCGACGCCGGCTTCCGCCCGGCTCCGGGCCCGGCCGGCGCCGACGGGCCGGAGCACGAGCCCGAGACGATGGGCGCCGACGGGCGTCCCCTGATCCGGGGAGTGCCGCTGCGGCAGCGTCCGTGGGTCTGGGGGCTGGCCGGGGTGCTGCTGAGCTCCGCGGTGTGGGCGGGCGGCCTGTGGGCGTACAACAGGGTCGCACCGGACCTCCAGGGCTACGGCGTCAGCCGCAACCTCTGCCTCGACGCCGACCTGTCGGCGCTGTCCGCCACCATCGGCGAGAAGCGGGACCCGTTCGCCGCGGTGGGCGAGGACAAGGCGCTCGACCAGTCCGTCTGCACGGTCAGCCTCGTACCGAAGGCGTCGGTCGGAGAGAAGCACCGTGAGGGGCCGATCGTGCGCGCGTACGCCGAGATCACGTACACGCTGCACAAGAAGACCGATCCGGGGCCGCAGTTCGACGCGTCCCTGATCCACCCGGCCGACCAGGGTTCGGGGGAACAGACCCTGAAGCTGGTCCCCGAAGTGGGGGAGCGGGCCTATCTGGTGAGTCAGGCCGGGGGCGACAACCCGGTGCTCGAAGTGCTCGACGGACAGGCCGTACTCTCGCTCTCCGTCGGCCAGGTCGTCGACTACGACCGGAACCGGCGGGACTCCGACTTCGATCTCGACCAGCAGCAGGTCCTCCATCTGGGCGGGCTGGAACCGGCCATGGTCGAGGACATGCTGGCGCTGATGGAACAGCTCAAGAAGGACTGACGGGACCTACGCGTCGTGGAGACCGTCCAGGACGGCCTCCGCGTCGAGCGTCGTCGCCAGGGCCTGGATCACCGCCGCGATCTTGATGCCCTCCTGGATCGTCTCGCGGTCCTCTCCCAGCCGTCGCAGCGCGCCCTCGTGCGCGTCGAGGCAGAGGCCGCAGGCGTTGACCGCGGAGACCGCGAACTGCCAGAACTCGAAGTCGGCCCTGGTGACGCCCGGATGGCCCGTGGCCGTCATCCGCAGGCCCGTACGCAGCTCTCCGTAGGTGGGATCGGAGAGCAGATGCCGGGTCCGGTGGAACACGTTGTTCACCGCCATCACCGCGGCGGCCGATTTGGCCGTCGTGCACGCGTCGGCGGAGAGCCGGGCGCCGGCCTCGGGCGCCAGCTCGCGCAGCACGCGCGCCGAGCGTGCGGCGATCGCGCAGACCAGCACCGTGCCCCAGAGCCGCTGTTGGGAGAGCGTGCCCCGGTCGAGCACCGCGTCGAGATTGCGCCGCAGATCCCTGGCGTAGTCGGGAACGGCGGCCTTCAGGGCGTCCAGTGACATCGTGCTCTCCTACGGATGGTGATCGTCCGGGGCGGAGTCGGACGCGTCGCCGGGTCCCGCCAGAGGCGGCTTCCCGGGCGGCTCCTGGGCCTTCGGCGGTCTGCCCCTGCGCGGGATCGGCCTCGCGTCGCCCGGGAGCCGGCCCCCCTCCGCCAGGGCCCGGCGGAGCAGGAACTCGATCTGCGCGTTGGCGCTGCGCAGTTCGTCGGACGCCCACCGTGCCAGGGCGTCGTACACCGCCGGGTCCAGGCGCAGGAGAACCTGCTTCCGTTCCGTCACTGGTAAAGAGTGCCCGTGTTCACGACCGGCTGCGCGGCCCGGTCACCGCAGAGCACGACCAGAAGGTTGCTGACCATCGCCGCTTTCCGCTCGGAGTCCAGCTCGACGATGTCCTGTTCGGTCAGCCGGGTGAGGGCCGCCTCGACCATGCCGACGGCGCCGTCCACGATCAGCCGGCGTGCCGCCACGACCGCGCCCGCCTGCTGGCGCTGGAGCATCGCCGAGGCGATCTCCGGAGCGTACGCGAGATGCGTGAAGCGCGACTCGATGATGTGCACACCGGCCGCCTCGACCCGGGCGTGCAGCTCGACCGCGAGCTTCTCGGTGATCTCCTCGGCGTTGCCGCGCAGCGAGAGACCGTCCTCCTCGTGGGCGTCGTACGGGTACTCGATCGCGATGTGCCGGACGGCGGCCTCGGTCTGGGTGGAGACGAACTCCAGGAAGTCGTCCACCTCGAAGAGCGCCTGCGCGGTGTCCTCGACCCGCCAGACGACGACCGCCGCCAGCTCGATCGGGTTGCCGTAGGCGTCGTTGACCTTCAGGACGGCGGTCTCGTGGTTCCGCACCCGGGTCGAGATCTTCGCGCGTGAGGTGAGCGGGTTCACCCAGCGCAGGCCGTCGACGCGGATCGTGCCGCGGTAGCGCCCGAAGAGCTGGACGACGCGTGCCTCGCCCGGCGCCACCATGTTCAGCCCGCACATCGCGAAGAACGCGGCGATCGCGAGCAGGATGCCGAGCAGGATCAGCACGGCCTTCGCGCCGGCCGAGTCGAGGGAGGAGCCGATCACGATGAGGGCGATCCCGCCGGCCAGACCGATCAGACCGAGCAGCAGCGCGAGGCCGCCGCCGATGCTGCTCGCCTGGAACTCACGGACCCGCGGCGCGGGCATCTCGGGCAGATCGTCCACCACTGGAGTGCTGGTCGTAGGCATGTCGGGTCCCCGTTTCTCGCGCTGTCACGCCGATCGGCGTAGATAGCATTGTGATTACACATTAACGCGCTTCGCAACCCTCCGCGCCTCTCGTGAGTCGGTTCCTCTGAGACAGGTGCTGATTGTCACGTCTGATAAGACCGGATCGAGGCTCTTTGTCACAGGGGACGGTGTTAGCTTTCTGAGCTGATTCCGGCAAGTGCGACAAGTGGACCAGGCCCGGCGAGGCGAGACACGAGACCCGAGAACGGAGCGACTGAGCGATGGGCCGAGCGGAAGCGCGACAGGCCCGGCAGCGTGGAGCGCGCCGGGCGACGAAGGCCGGCGGCATACGTGGCTTCCTCAGCTTGCGGAAGCTGCTCGGTACGTTCCTCGGGCTGTGCCTGCTCGGCATGGGCGCGTTCGTCGTGATCTATTTCCTGGTCCCGGTCCCGACAGCCAACGCGCAGGCCGAGATGCAGAGCAACGTCTACAAGTTCAGCGACGGCACGGTCCTCGCGCGGACCGGCGAGATCAACCGGGAGATAGTCGGCCTGGAGAAGGTCCCCAAGGACGTCCAGCGGGCCTTCGTCGCCGCCGAGAACAAGTCCTTCTACAAAGACTCCGGAGTCGACGTCAAGGGCACCGCCCGCGGCCTGATGAACACCCTCTCGGGCAAGGGCAAACAGGGTGGTTCGACCATCACCCAGCAGTACGTGAAGAACTACTACCTGGACCAGGACCAGACGGTCACCCGCAAGCTCAAGGAACTGGTGATCTCGCTCAAGGTCGACCAGCGGATGGACAAGAACGAGATCCTCGCCGGGTACATGAACACCAGTTACTACGGGCGGGGTGCGTACGGCATCCAGGCGGCGGCCCAGGCGTACTACGGCGTGGACGCGACCAAGCTGAACGTCGCGCAGGGCGCGTATCTGGCGGCGCTGCTCCAGGCCCCCAACCAGTACGACTGGACACAGGCCAGTGAGACGGGCAAGAAGCTCGTCACCGAGCGCTGGAACTACGTCCTGGACAACATGGTCGAGGAGAACTGGCTGGACGCCGGCGAGCGCGGCGGGCTCAAGTTCCCCGTACCGCAGAAGCCCAAGCCGGCTCCCGGCGCGGAGGGGCAGGCGGGCTATCTCGTCGAGGCCGCCAACAGCGAGCTGGAGCGGCGCGGCGTCGACAAGGCGGACATCGACGCCGGCGGCTGGACGATCACACTCAGTGTCGACAAGAAGCGGCAGAAGGAACTCGTCGGCGCGGTCGACAAGCAGCTGGAGTCCAAGCTCGACCGCGAGAAGAACAAGGTCGACGCGACCGTGCAGGCGGGCGCCACGTCCGTCGACCCGAAGACCGGCGCGGTCGTCGCGCTCTACGGCGGGGTCGGCGCCACCGAGCACTGGATCAACAACGCCACCCGCACCGACTACCAGCCCGCGTCGACCTTCAAGCCCGTCGTGCTCGCCTCGGCGCTGGAGAACGAGTCGAAGACCCAGGACGGCCGGAAGATCGGCCTCAAGACCGTCTACGACGGCACGAGCAAGCGGCCGGTCGTCGGCAGCGACACCCCCTTCGCGCCGCAGAACGAGGACGATCGCGACTACGGCGACATCACCGTCCAGCAGGCGGCCAACGACTCGGTCAACTCGGTGTTCGCGCAGATGGTCGTGGACGTCGGCCCGGAGAACGTGAAGAAGACCGCGCTCGATCTGGGCATGCGGGACAAGAACTTCCCCGAGCGGCCCGCGATCACCCTGGGCACGATGGAGGCATCCACCTGGGACATGGCGGGCGTGTACGCGACGCTCGACAACCACGGCGAGAAGGTCACACCGTCGATCCTGAAGTCCGCCGAGCACAAGGACCGCACCGTCGACCTGCCCGAGCGGATCGGCGAGCAGGCGATCAGCCGCGAGTCCGCCGACACCGTCACCTCGGCCCTCACCGGCGTCGTGAAGAACGGCTCGGGCCGTGAGGCGAGCACCGACGCGTACGAGGCGGCGGGCAAGACCGGTACGTCGGAGGACAACAAGTCGGCGTGGTTCGCCGGCTACACCCCCGAACTGACCACGGTGGTCGCCCTGTTCGGCGAGTCCACCGCCGAGGGCGGCGGCCAGGTGACCCTCACCGGCACGGCCAACTCCGGCCGCGCCAACGGTGGTGGCTTCCCCGCCAAGATCTGGGCCGACTACACGCTGGGCGCGCTGAACGGCGGCTCCGACGCCTCGTTCGACCTCGATCTCGCCGAGCCCGCCTACCAGCCGCCGAAGCCCCCGCCGCCGCCCTCCGTGCCGCCGCCGTCCAGCGAGGAGACGACCCCGCCGCCGCCCGACCGGCCGGACCCGAGCGACACCGAGAGCGACCCGCCGGTGTCCCAGCCCCCGCCGTCCAGCGAGCCTCCGGCCCCGCCGCCGGAGCCGGGCGACGACTCCGGCGGCGGAGGGAGCGGCGGTGAGGAGACCGGCGGCGCCAACGGCGGCAACGACAACGGCGGTACGGGCTCCGGGGGCGCGGACGGAGGGACCGGCGGCCTGCGGCCACCGGCTCCCTAGGGCCTGATCCAAACGACGGGCCCTAGCCTCCGTTGACCTTCCCGGCGATCCGGTCGCCGATGTTCTTGTCGATGTTGCGCCAGTACTGGAACGCCCGGTCGAGGACCGGGCGGCTGACGCCCTGGAGCAGATGACCGGAGACGTTCGACACCAGACGGTCGCGTGCCGCGTCGTCGAGCACGTTGCGGACCTGGGTGCCCGCCTGGCCCCAGTCGTCGTCCTCGCGCCGCTTCGTGTACGCCTCGCGGACCATGTCGCCCGCCGCCGCCCAGCCCGCCGGATCGCCGTAGCGCTCGGTGTCGGCGGCGGGGCCGCCGTAGGAGTTCGGCGCGTACGGGGCCGAGGCGTTCGACGCGACGTACCGCATCGGGCCGTCCTTGGCGTACGAATTCACCGGCGAGTGCGGCCGGTTGGGCGGCAGTTGCGCGTAGTTCGGGCCGATCCGGTACCGGTGCGTGTCCGGGTACGAGAAGAGCCGGCCGAGCAGCATCTTGTCCGGCGACGGGCCGATGCCCGGAACCATGTTGGACGGCTCGAAGGCGGCCTGCTCGATATGGATGAAGAAATTGTCCGGGTTCTTGTTGAGCGTCATCCGGCCGACGTCGATCAGCGGGTAGTCGCCGTGCGGCCACACCTTCGTGAGGTCGAACGGGTTGAAGCGGTAGTCGGCGGCGTCCTCGAACGGCATGATCTGGACCTTCAGGCTCCAGGTCGGCGCGTTCCCCGACTCGATCGCCTCGTGCAGATCCCGGCGGTGGTGGTCCGCGTCGGAGCCCGCCATCTCGTCGGCGTCCGCCTGGGTGAGATGGTCGACGCCCTGGTCGGTCTTGAAGTGGTATTTGACCCAGGAGCGTTCACCCGCGGCGTTGACCCACATATAGGTGTGCGAGCCGTAGCCGTTCATGTGGCGGAAGGACTTGGGAATGCCTCGGTCGCCCATCAGCCAGGTGACCATGTGCGCGGATTCGGGTGACAGGGTCCAGAAGTCCCACTGCATGTCGTTGCTGCGCAGTCCGGTGGCCGGATGGCGCTTCTGCGAGCGGATGAAGTCCTGGAACTTGATCGTGTCGCGTACGAAGAAGACCGGCGTGTTGTTGCCCACCAGGTCGTAATTGCCCTGCTCCGTATAGAACTTCAGGGCGAAGCCGCGCGGGTCGCGCCAGGTGTCGGGCGAGCCGAACTCGCCGGCGACGGTGGAGAAGCGGGCCAGCATCTCGGTGCGCTTGCCCGGCTGGAAGAGGTCGGCCTTGGTGAACTGGCTGACGTCGTTGGTCACTTCGAAGACGCCGTACGCGCCCGAGCCCTTGGCGTGGACCACCCGCTCGGGGACCCGTTCCCGGTTGAACTGGGCCATCTTCTCGATGAGGTAGTGGTCCTGGAGCAGGAGCGGACCGTCGGGTCCGACGGAGAGTGAGTTCTCGTCGCTCTCCACCGGGATACCGGCGTTGTTCGTCGTGTACGGGGCCTTGGGCGTCGACTCGGTCACGAGCGTTTTCCCGTCGATAGGGGTTCCCGCGGCCGGAATCGGGCGACACGGGACGACAGCGGTCGTATCCGGCCGCCTGCCCCAGTCAAACCCGCCGACACATCGTCGGCAACATTTGCCGGGGGCCCGCGGGGCCGCCCGGGGGACCCGCGGGGACCGGGTCCCGGACCGGGTCGTACACCGGTCCCGGACCGGTCCAGGACCGCCCCGCGGACGCTCCGGGACGGGTCTGCGGACCGGTCTACGGACGGGTCGAGATCTCGAACCAGACGACCTTGCCGGTGGACAGCCGTGTCGCGCCCCAGCGCCTGGCCAGCCGGTTCACCAGGAACAGCCCCCGCCCGCCCTCGTCCGTTTCGCGGGCCCTGCGCTGGCGGGGCAGTTGGGGCGAGTCGTCGCCGACCTCGCAGCGCAGCACGTCGGTCCGCAGCAGCCGCAGGGTGACCGGCCGCTCCGCGTACCGGACCGCGTTGGTCACGACCTCGCTGATCAGCAGCTCGACGGAGTCGCTCAGCTCCTCAAGGCCCCAGCGCGACAGGGCCCGCCTGGCGAGCCTTCTCGCCCGCCCAGGCGCCGCGTCCTCCGGCTCCAGGAACCAGTAAGCGACATCGCTCGGGGCGATCCCGTCGAAGCGCGCGGCCAGCAGCGCGATGTCGTCGTCACGGTCACCGGGACCGAGCACGTCCAGCACGTCGTCGCAGAGCGCCTCCAAAGGAGGCGAGTGGTCGGGACCGGTGAGCTGCGCCGTCGCCGCGAGACGCTCCCGCAACTGCTCGATCCCGGTCCACACGTCACGCAGCCGGGACTCCACGAGGCCGTCCGTGTAGAGGAGCAGCGTCGCGCCGGCCGGCGCGTCCAGCTCGACCGCCTCGAAGTCCACCCCGCCGACGCCGATCGGGGCGCCGGGCGGCACCCGCAGCACCTCGGCCCGGCCGCCCAGATGGAGCAATATGGGCGGCGGATGGCCCGCGTTGGCGATGGTGATGCGGTGCGAGACCGGGTCGTACACCGCGTACATGCAGGTGGCCATCCGGTCGGTGCCCAGGCGCTGCGCCTGCTCGTCGAGGTGGTGCAGGACCTCCTGCGGCGGCAGGTCGAGACCGGCGAGGGTCTGCGCCGTCGTCCGCAGCTGGCCCATGATGGCCGCCGACGTCATGGAGTGACCCATCACGTCGCCGACGACGAGGGCGACGCGGCTGCCGGGCAGCGGGATCGCGTCGTACCAGTCGCCGCCGACCCGCGCGGTCTCGGCTGCGGGCAGATAGCGAGAGGCGAGCCGGACACCCGTGGGCTGCGGCAGCCCTTCCGGGAGCATCGTGCGCTGGAGCTCGTCCGCGATGTACGCCTCGCGGCCGTACATCACCGCCTTGTCGATGCCGAGCGCGGTGTGCGTCGCGAGCTGCGCGGCCACCAGCAGGTCGTTGGGCTCGAAGGCGGGGCGGTCGGGCCTCCGCAGGAAGACGGCGGCGCCGATGACGCGCCGCCGGCCGCGCAGCGGGGCCAGGATCCCGCGCCGGCCGCCCGGAACGGTCATCTCGCCGCCGAGCAGCTCGGGCAGCGCCGCGCGGGCGGCGGCGGAGTCGCCGAAGACCGGCCGGACACCGCGCAGGATCTCGGAGAGCGCGCCGCCGGACGCCACTTCGCAGAGCTGCGCGGCGGGCATCACCTCGGTCTGCGGGTCCGGGACCGACGCCCGTCCTGCCTCGGCCTCGGGGAGTTGGATCCCCGCGCCGTCGGTGTCCTCGCCGGTGGCGCGCAGCCAGTCCGTACGGCGCAGCCTCAGTACGAAGGGGGCGACCGGGCGCTCGTCGCCGACGGGCAGCGGGTCGCGCAGATACACGAGGATCGAGTCGGAGAAGGTCGGGACGGTCGCCCGGCAGAGCCCGAGCACGATCTCGTCCAGGTCGATGCCCCGGGCGATACGACGGGTGGCGGCGCCCACGAAGCGCAGCCGGTCGCCCTCGCGCCGCGCGGCGCCCACCGGGTCCTGCGGAGGCGCGGCCGGGGGAACGATGGCCTGCGCGGACGCGGGCGTGGGTACCGGCGGCACCGACGGCTGCGGTACGGCGGCGGCGGGAGCCTCCTGCCGTGGCCGGGTGCGTTCCTGGGACCGGGCAGCCACGGGCTGCCGGCCTTCATGGGAGGTGGGATGCTCCGTCACGCGTGGGATTCCGTCCGTCCGGGCCGGTGGTGCGAGACAACCGATTCGACTAAGTCCTGTCCGGCGGATCTTCGCGGATGAGCCCGGGGCGTCTGGCGCCGGACAGGACCCGGTGATGCGGCCCTTGTCCAGGGCGCGCCGGGTCTGTGACCGCACGGGCTCTCGCGGCCGGGCATCGGTACCTTGCGGCGGAAACGGCCTTCAAGGGCCCCGAGAACGCGGATGTCGGCACGGCAGGCGTCCTGCACGGCTCCACCCCCTCGTCGATGTCCAGCGGCTGATGTGCGCTGTCCTGCTGCTGTCTGCGGCTTGTTCGTCGTACGAATCGTTCTGGCGTGCGTCGTGCGTCGTGCGGCTCGTTGGTCCAGCGACATGACCCTAAGTCAGCTCCGCGACCCCTGCGGCGCGTTGGTCAGGCGCAGCCTTGCGGAGGACGATCCTACGTTTGAACCCTGGGGGCGCATCAAGGGTCTCACGACGTCGGCGAACCCGCCCCGGCGATCACCAGGTACGTGCGGCCACCAGCCGTTTTTGCCTCATCTGGTCCGGACCTTTGCCGGTTCGGGCGCGCGGTCCCAGCCCTCCGGCAGCTCGGGCACCGACCACCGGGGGTCGGGCCGCCAGTCCTCCCAGCCCGCGGAGAACGGCGCGCCCCACTCCTTGATCATCTCGACCGCCGCGCTCCCGGCCTCCCGCACCCGCAGCGCCTGGCCGGCGTCCAACAGCCCGACCCGCTGGGCCTCGGCGAACTCGTCCTCGTCCCGCCAGAGCCAGCTGCGGTCCGGGTAGACCGAGATGTCGAGGAAGTGGTCCTCGGAGTCGATGCCGCCCGCCCAGCGCAGCCGGGGCTCCTCAAGATTCACGTACCAGCTGCGGAACTGCCATCCCTGGTCCCAGAAGAGCCAGATGGACCACGGGTCGTCCGGCCGCGCCAGCTTCAGCACACCGGTGCCCTCCCAGTGGGCACGGGCGGTGGTGCGCGGCGCCGTGTACCGGGTGGCGAG
Organism: Streptomyces sp. NPDC058665; assembly: GCF_042714995.1. Taxonomy (NCBI): domain Bacteria; kingdom Bacillati; phylum Actinomycetota; class Actinomycetes; order Kitasatosporales; family Streptomycetaceae; genus Streptomyces; species Streptomyces sp. NPDC058665. Next base: position 3,459 of record NZ_JBHXRX010000012.1, on the reverse strand, counting down.
CGGTTCGTGGTGCACGGGAGTGCCGTCGGCCAGCACCGGCTTCACGCACTCGGTGCCCGGCGCCATCCACACGGCGAGCAGCTCGTCGGTGTCCTCGACGACGGTCACCGGTCGGCAGATGTGCACATGCCGGGAGCCGTTGTCCCGGTAGCGCCAGAGAATCCGCTCGCCCCGGTCCCAGTGTCGAATGCCGTCCACACCTGTCATGCGCAGATCTTAGAGCCGGTGCCCCTCGGGCGCTGTGAGGTGCGCCCGGACGGCTCGATCTTGTCGGTCGTGATCATCGCGGGGGCCCGCCGTACGCCCGGAACGGGGCCGGGTCTCACGGCTGCGTCATCCGGAGGACGTCCAGGGCCTCGTCCAGCTGCTCCAGCGTGAGATCGCCGCGCTCGACATAACCGGCGTCCAGCACCACCTCGCGGATCGTCCGCCGCTCCGCCAGCGACCTCTTCGCGACCTTCGCCGCCTCCTCGTAGCCGATGTACTTGTTCAGCGGGGTGACGACGGAGGGAGACGACTCCGCGTACTCGCGGGCGCGCTCCACGTTCGCCGTGATGCCGTCGACGGTGCGGTCCGCGAGCAGCCGGGAGACGGCGGCGAGCAGCCGTACGGACTCCAGGAGGTTCCTGGCGATCACCGGCAGCATCACGTTCAGCTCGAAGTTCCCCGCCGCCCCGGCCGTGGCGACGGTCGCGTCGTTGCCGGTGACCTGGGCGGCGACCATCAGGACCGCCTCCGGGATCACCGGATTGACCTTGCCCGGCATGATCGACGAGCCGGGCTGGAGATCGGGCAGATTGATCTCGGCGAGACCGGTGCGCGGTCCCGAGGCCATCCAGCGCAGATCGTTGGAGATCTTCGTGAGCGAGACGGCGACGGTACGGAGCTGGCCCGAGGTCTCCACGAGCCCGTCGCGCGCGCCCTGCGCCTCGAAGTGGTTCCTGGCCTCGGTCAGCGGCAGCCCGGTCGTACGGGCCACCTCGGCGATGACGGCGGCGGAGAAGCCGGGCGGTGTGTTGATGCCGGTGCCCACCGCCGTACCGCCCAGGGGCAGTTCGGCCAGGCGCGGCAGAACCGATTCCAGCCGCTCGATCCCGTACCGGACGGCGGCGGCGTAACCGCCGAACTCCTGGCCCAGCGTGACGGGTGTGGCGTCCATCAGATGCGTGCGGCCCGACTTCACGACGTCCGCGAACTCATCGGCCTTGCGCTCAAGCGAGGCGGCGAGATGGGCGAGGGCCGGGATCAGATCGGCGGTGACGGCGGCCGTCGCGGCGATGTGGATGCTGGAGGGGAACACGTCGTTGGAGCTCTGCGAGGCGTTGACGTGGTCGTTCGGGTGCACCTCGCGGCCCAGGCGCTCGGTGGCGAGGGTGGCGATGACCTCGTTGGCGTTCATGTTGGACGAGGTGCCGGAGCCGGTCTGGAAGACGTCCACCGGGAAGTGCTCGTCCCAGCGGCCGTCCGCGACCTCGGCCGCCGCGCTCCGGACCGCGTCGGCGATGTCCCGGTCCACGACGCCGAGTTCGGCGTTGACGGTGGCGGCGGCTGCCTTGATACGGGCCAGGGACTCGATGTGGGCCCGCTCGATGGGCCGGCCCGAGATGGGGAAGTTCTCGACGGCCCGCTGGGTCTGGGCGCGCCATTTGGCGTCCGCCGGGACCCGGACCTCGCCCATGGAGTCGTGCTCGGTGCGGTAGTTCGCGTCGCTCGTCATCAGGGTCGTACCTCCTAAAGAAGGTGAGCAATTGTCTTGTTCGGAGTGTTCCCAAGGGCCCTACCCGCCAGTAAAAACCTCTGGAACCACTGTGATCGGGGAGGCCATGCAACGTATGAGACCCACGTTCCGAAGTACCGTCGCCACGCTCGCCGCATGCGCGACCGTCGTCGGCGGACTGGTCGCCCTGACGCCAGCGGCCCAGGCGTCTGCGCAGGCATCGGCGTCGGCATCGGCCCCTGCGGGCGCGCCCGCCGCGGTTCGCGCGTCCACCCCGCTGCCGCCCGCCCTCGAAGCGATCCGCGCCGCCGAGGCCACGCGGCTCTACGGCGCCCCCGGAGAGCGCCCGCCCGAACAGCGCAAGACCGGGCTCATCGCGCTCGGCGACAGTGAGATCTCCGGCGAGGGCGTCGGCACGTACGAGCCGGGGACGAACGGCCCCGACAACTGGTGCCACCGTTCGCCCGACTCGGCGATCCACCGCACCGCGATCGCCGCGGACGTCACCTACAACGTCTCCTGCTCGGGCGCGTCGACCGTCAACATCCGGGTCGGCGGCACGGCGCAGTTCGCCGACGAACTCGTACAGAGCGACAGCCTCGCCATCAAGGCGCGCAACACCAGGCTCAAGATGGTGGTGCTCGTGGCGGGCGCCAACGACGATCTCCAGTTCGGTCCGGTGATCACCGACTGCGTACTGCGCTGGTTCACGCTCCAGGGGCCCTGCGCCGACAAGTACCGGCCGGGCTGGCAGGCGCGGGTCGACGGACTCGTCCCCAAGGTCGAGTCGACCGTGGCCGACCTGCGGGGCGTGATGCGCGACGCGGGTTACGCCGACGGTGACTACAAGCTCGTCGTGATGGGCTACCCGGGCCCCCTCACCCCCGACTACGCCGACAATCCCAATTTCCCGGGCAAGATCCCCGGTGGCTGCACCGGCCACGACGCGGACGCCGCCTGGGCCCGTGACGGCGCGGTCCCCGCCTTCCAGAGCGGTATGCGCAAGGCCGCGAAGAACTCGGGCGCGGTGTATCTGGACAACTCGCGGCTCTTCCACGGCCATGAGGTGTGCACGGACGACGACTGGGCCCGGGGTCTGTTCATCGACATCGGCAACCCCTTCCCGCCGAACGAGAATTCGGTGCGCCAGTCCTTCCATCCGAACGCCGCCGGGCATGTGGCGTTCGCGTCGTGTCTGACCCAGCTCTACAACTCGGGCCTGAGCGAGGCGAGTTGCGCCGACCCGGCGAGCACGGGGCGGCCGGTGCTCCAGCCGGGCGGCTGGGACGACGTTTTTCAGCCATTGAAGAACGAGGGAACGGGCACCTGCGTCGACGTCAGCGCGTCCAGGACACGTAACGGCTCCAAGATCACCGGCTACGGCTGCAACGAGGGCCGTAACCAGGGCTGGTGGTACGACACCGGGACAGGCGCCGGGGCCCGGTCGCTGCACAGCGAGCTGAGTCACGACCGCTGCCTCGACGTCCCGTCGGGCACGTACCGCGCGGGCGCCGCGGTCACCCTCTGGGACTGCCACGGCGGCGCGAACCAGAAGTTCGCCATCGAGGCGGGCACCATCCGCCCGGCGTCGGCGGGCACGCTCTGTCTGACCCTGGCGTCGGAGCGGGACCCGCTCCGGCTCCAGAACTGCGACGGGTCGGCGAACCAGCGCTTCGTCTGATCGCGGGCGCGGGCGCGGGCGCGTTCCCGGGCGCGGTCCCGGACCCGGCCGGGTCCGGGAC